>JAFTKE010000071.1 GCA_017456045.1 Oscillospiraceae bacterium | reverse complement strand
GCCCAGTAGCTGCTGAACACCAGCAGGCTCCGGCCACGGTAGTCCTCCAAAAGCTCCGCGTTGGATCCCAGCTCCAGATCAGAAAGGTCGCCCGGGTAGCTGTCGATCAGGCGGATCTCCTCGTAGGGCAGGCCCTCCATCCGCAGGTCCACGCCATACTCGTTCTTCATGCGGTACTGGAACACGTCCAACTGCAGGGTACCCACGACACCCACGATGACCTCCTCCATACCGGAGTTGGGCACCTTGAAGATCTGGATCGCGCCCTCCTGGGCGATCTGCTCCGTACCCTTGACGAACTGTTTGCGCTTCATGGAGTCCTTGGCAGACACCCGGCTGAAATGCTCCGGCGCGAAGGTGGGGATGCCGGAATACTGGAACTTCTTCCCGGGCACCGTGATGGTGTCGCCGATGGCGAAGATGCCGGGATCGAACACACCGATCACGTCACCGGCGTAGGCCTCCTCCACGATCTCACGCTCGGCAGCCATCAGCTGCTGGGGCTGAGAAAGGCGCATCTTCTTATTGCCCTGGACGTGGAAGTATTCCTTATCCCGCTGGAACTTACCGCTGCAGATCCGCATGAAGGCCAGCCGGTCCCGGTGGGCCTTGTTCATGTTGGCCTGGATCTTGAAGACGAAGGCGGAGAAATCCTCACTGAAGGTATCGATGGTGCCGCAGTCAGCGACACGGGCCAGCGGCGGCGGGGTCAGCTTCAAAAACGCCTCCAGGAAGGGCTCGATGCCGAAGTTGGTCAAAGCGGAGCCGAAGAACACCGGGCTCAGCTGCCCGCAGCGCACCGCCTCCATGTCCATCTCACGTCCGGCACTCAGCAGCTCCACATCATCGATCAGCGCCTGGTGCTTGGCATCAGAATCCAGAAGCTCTGCCACCTTGGGATCATACAGGTCGATCTCCTGCTTGTCTGCCTTAGCCTTACCGTTCAGGCCGGAGAAGAACAGCAGCTGGCTTTTTTCCCGGTCATACACGCCCTGGAAGTCCTTGCCACAGCCGATGGGCCAGTTCATAGCATAGGTCTCGATGCCCAGCTCCCGCTCCACTTCATCCAGCAGGTCGAAGGGGTCCTTGGTCTCCCGGTCCATCTTGTTGACGAAGGTGAAGATCGGGATATGCCGCATAGCGCAGACCTTGAACAGCTTCCGGGTCTGAGGCTCCACGCCCTTGGCGCCGTCGATCACCATCACGGCGGAATCGGCAGCCATGAGCGTCCGGTAGGTATCCTCGGAAAAGTCCTGGTGACCGGGGGTATCCAGGATGTTGATGCAGAAGCCATCATACTGGAACTGCATCACAGAGGAGGTGACGGAGATACCTCGCTGCTTCTCGATCTCCATCCAGTCAGAGGTGGCGGCACGGGAGTTCTTCTTCCCCTTGACCACGCCCGCCTGGGCGATGGCACCACCATAAAGCAAGAATTTCTCGGTCAAAGTGGTCTTACCGGCGTCGGGGTGAGAGATGATCGCGAAGGTCCGGCGGCGGCTGATCTGTTCGACTAAATTAGACATATCATCGGCTCCTAAAGCATATTCTTCAAATAAACCGATTTATTTTATCACGTTTCCCGCCAATTTACAAGAGCGATCATGGTCAAAAACGGAATTATTCCCAACAAAGAGCCATCTCTTCCTCATCCTGGACCATATCCATGCCCGACCGCTTGGGCGTTCCTTCGGTCCACTTCATCACGAGATAGGCCAAGCCCGCCATCAACGCGAAGGGACCAGCCTGCCGTGCGTCCCCATCCATCCGGGCAGCGAACACCGCGATCGCCAGCATCAGCCAAAACGCTCCACAGGACAGCTCTCTCAAGATCTCCAACAACGCCCCGACCCGATACCCCTTCATAATGGACCCTCCTCATGACCTCTCGGTCTTCTTTATGGCCCTACTATATCATCCTCCTCCCTCCCCCAGCTCAACTGGATTCCGAAATAAAAAAAGCACCGCATGACGCGGTGCGAAAGCACGGTGTAGCGTAGCACATAATACGGCGACCGATGGCCGCCGAGCGCCCCGCAAGGGCGCGATGCCTTCCCCCGGGGGGGAAGGTGGCCGAGCGCAGCGAGGTCGGAAGAGGAATGCGGGCAGAGACCTAGAAGTATTGAAAACCTATCGGACTTACCGAAACGCTGAACGATGATCTAAGTCTACACCACCCCTAAACCATCACGTCTTCGCCCGCATTCCTCTTCCGCCCCTTCGGGGCACCTCCCCCCCGGGGGAAGGCATTTCGCCTGCGGCGCTTAGTACGCGAAACGTTATATTTTCTCATCAGCACTTTTTGTGACCCCCCCGAAGCGGTGCATTCTCACGTTCTCATTTCTCATCTGGCACATACCGGGCGATGTCGGCCAGCCCACACCCCAATACCCGGCAGAGCTTATCGAGGGTCTTCGTTTCCATGTTCTCATTGGCTTTCAGACGGCGAACGGTCTTGCTGTCGATCCCGCACTTCTCCCGGAGCTGATAGGTCGTCACACCTTTGCGCTCCATCGTCTCCCAAAGACCATCAAAAACGATCATCCACTCCACCCCCAACTTGACTTCTTTTATTATGGGGGTTATAATCTTGAATATTAAGGGGATATGACCCCCATACTCAGAAAACGGAGGGTACTATCATGGAGCCAACACCCGATCCAGCGACCGGGATCATCCTCACCCCCAGCTTCCACGGGATCGACTGTTTAGGAAATGGAGAGCATCCCGATCTCGAATGTTGTTGTGACGAATGTGACTACTATTTGGCCTGCTTCCCCGATCAGCGAGATCTTCTGTGACCTTCCCGGTAATACTTGACCACGTTGAAGCTAATAGGCTTTATCATTTTTCTTGACTTGGGGTATTGTGTTCATCCCCAATTTATGTTAAACTAGATTTAGACAGACTAAAACGATTTTCCTTCTATCCACTCCAACAAACAGAAAGGATGAGCTCCATGGGAAACATCGAAAAGATATACCAGGACCTTACCAATGTTGACATCCAACAGCAACAAGAACTCTGGGACGAACGTGGCAAAGGCTACTACGGCGAATTTCTGGTATTCCGGGAGCTTTATCCAGACCTTCCCGGAAATTGCAAGATCCTAATGAACATCCAGATCCCCGTGACCCCTGGTAAAACCACCGAAATCGACCTATTGCTGATCCACGAAACTGGCTTATATGTATTTGAGATGAAGCACTATAAAGGGACGATTTACGGCGATCCCCAGAGACGAGTCTGGACGCAGTACTTTCGGACAGCCCCCAACCACACCTTCCGAAATCCCATCGAACAGAATCGCTACCACATCCAAGCCTTGCAAAACCGTTACCCTCAAATCCCCATCCATTCCCTGATCGTTTTCACCAGTCCCGAATGCGACCTAAGGGCGACCTGTGATGTCCCTGATATCACGCTATGCCGCCTGTCCAACCTGATGGGTCAACTCCGAACGCTGACCTCCCGCCCCTCCGTCTTAGATATGGAACGGTTGGATGGGCTGTTCCGCGATCTGATGCAGTTCTCTCCCATGATGCAGAAGACCGTCACCGTGACTGGAGAACCCCTCCCATTTCATAAATACGCGACTTTCATCGCTGACCGATTCAAAGAAGATCTCGCCCAACAGGAAGCCGATTATCAAACGGCAGTACAGAGATTACAAAAGACCTACGCTGAAAAGTCGGCCCAAGTCGAAGCCACCTGCAGATCCGATGCCGAATTCGCAAAGATCCGCTCCAGAGCTGCTATCCTTACCGCCGCTTTGGTATGTGTCGGATGTATCGTCGTATCTTTCCTCACCTGTAAACTACACCAGACCCATTGTGATCAGCAGGTAAGCGCTGCCCAAGAAGAACTTGCTCAGTTCGCTCAGAAGTTCCAGTCCGCTACATTCTATGAAAGCGAAGATATCACCATGACCGAGGACTTCATCACCGTATCCAACCTACAACTCACCCCCTCAAATGATGTGGAAAATGCCGTCAATTTCGGCTTCACACTTGATTGGAACGGAGAATACTACGGCGCATCTATCGACCGTGATACCACTTTGATCGTCGCGCGGACAGACGGCTCCATAAAAGAGTACGCCATGCCCGACGGTTACTTCCCCTACACCTCATCCTCTGAACTCCTGCTGGGTGAAGGGAACGCCTGGTATACCGCCCGCCCTACATGGGAGTTCCCAGTCTACCAGATCACCGATACCCCTTTAGAAGATATTTCTTACATAAAATTGACCTCACTGGATATCTGGGTGATGGAGTCCGGCAAGCCCACCGTCGTCGCATCCGGCTATGAAGTCGAGATCTATAACCAAACGAACTCCGAAGGATGACTCGCCACAGGAAGGGTCCAAAACACAGACGAAACATCGTAAAAACCCGAAAAAGGAAGCACACGCTCCTTTTTCGGGTTTTTAGTCGATATTTTTTGCGTCACAGGATCTGTATCGAGGCAAATCGCCTTTACGGACGGTTTTCCAAATACGCCGCTCTTCCCAGCTTGTAAAGGTCATTGCCCTCGCAGTCGATGATCACCACCAGGGGCATATCCTCCACATAGAGCTTCCGCAGAGCCTCCGCGCCCAGATCCTCGTAGGCGATCAGCTCGGCAGACTTGATGCACTTGGCAAGCAACGCACCGCAGCCGCCGATGGCGCCGAAGAACACGCCAGAGTATTTCTTCATGGCCTCCACCACTTCCGGCAGCCGATAGCCCTTGCCGATCATACCTCTCGCGCCCACGCTCATCATGGTGGGGGCGTAGGCATCCATCCGTCCGGCAGTGGTGGGACCGGCGGAGCCGATCACCTGACCGGGCTTCGCCGGGGTGGGGCCCACGTAGTAGATGACCGCATCGGTGGGGTCGATGGGCAGTTTCTCTCCCCGCTCCAGTGCCTCGCACATCCGCTTGTGGCCCGCGTCACGGGAGGTGTAGATGGTGCCGGTAAGGAAGACCTTGTCACCAGCCTTCAAAGATCTGGCCAGCTCCTCAGTCAGGGGCAATGTGATATGCTTTTCCATATTACAGCACCTCCGTCTTATGCCGGGTCACGTGGCAGTTGATGTTGATGGCGCAGGGCATACCGGCGATATGGGTGGGCATGGTCTCGATGTTCAGACCGATCGCAGTGGTCTTTCCGCCGAAGCCTTGGGGACCGATGCCGAGAGCATTGACCTTCTCCAGCATCTCCTTCTCCAGCTCGGCGTAGAAGGGGTCGGGATTGGGCTGATCCAGGGGCCGCATGATGGCCTTTTTCGCCAGCAGCGCCGCCTTATCGAAGGTGCCGCCGATGCCCACGCCCACCACCATGGGCGGACAGGGGTTGGGGCCGGCGTTCTCCACCGTCTCGATGATGAAATCCTTGATGCCCTGCAGCCCGGCAGAGGGCTTGAACATCCGGATCGCGCTCATGTTCTCACTGCCGAAGCCCTTGGGGCCAACGGTGACCTTCACCTGCTCGCCGGGGACGATCTCGGTGTAGATCATGGCAGGGGTGTTATCCCCGGTGTTGCCCCGGCGGACAGGATCCTTGACCACGGACTTGCGCAGATAGCCATTGGTATAGCCCCGGCGCACGCCCTCATGGATCGCCTCGCTCAGATCGCCGTCCACGAAGTGGACATCCTGACCGATCTCCAAAAACACACAGGCCAAGCCAGTGTCCTGACAGATCGGCACGTTCTCCCGATCTGCGATATTATAGTTGGTGATGATATCATCCAGCACGCCCTGGGCGATGCCGCCGTCCTCACAGGCGCGGCAGGCCTCGATGGCGCACTTCACATCACCGGGCAGCTTCGTATTGGCTTCGATACACAGCCGCTCCACCACATCGGTGAGCAGGCTGACAGAAATTTCTCTCATGGGGATCTCCTCCACTTCAGAATTTCAAATAAGAAACGACTCTGTAGGGGAGGGTCTTGACCCTCCCTCACACCTTCGACTATTGAGCCGTTCATTCTGTGTGAAGCAGTACCGTTTCGCATCGTACGATACCACTCTATCATCCTTCGCTGAGGGAGGGTCAAGACCCTCCCCTACGGAAGCGAATATTTGGATGGGGCAACATCATCTCTCGTGCCGTGCGTACTGGGGCAGCAGCAGCGGAGAAACGCCCTCCTGAGCCACACCGGCTTTCGCCAGCTCGTCGGCATAAGCTTTGACGTGATCCAGGTTCATAGTGCCCAGCTCCGTCTCTTTGGCACGTCTGGCCGCAGCCTTACCGGCGTTCCGACCGAAGACGATGATATCCAGCAGACTGTTGCCCATGAGCCGGTTGCGGCCATGGATGCCGCCAACGGCCTCACCTGCCACCAGCAGGTTGGGGATCGCCTTGGTGTAGCCCTCGCCGCCGATCTCCAGACCACCGTTCTGGTAGTGCAGGGTGGGATATACCAGGATCGGCACCTTTCTCATATCGATGCCGTAATTCAGGTACATACGCAGCATGGCAGGGATCCGCTTTTCGATGGTGCCTTCGCCATGGATCATCTCGATCATGGGCGTATCCAGCCAAACACCGCTGCCCAGGGGGGTATCCATACCCTTGCCATTGGCACACTCACGAATGATGGCAGATGCGGAAACATCTCTGGTCTCCAGAGGATGGGCATAAGCCTCACCATCCTTGTTCACCAGCATGGCTCCCAGGGAACGGACCTTCTCCGTCACCAGCGCACCGAAGATCTGGCTGGGATACGCCACGCCGGTGGGATGGTACTGGATCGTGTCCTGATACAGCAAGGGGGCACCGGCACGGTAGCCCAGGATCAGGCCGTCGGCAGTGGCACCGTAGTGGTTGGAGGTGGGGAAATTCTGATAATGCAGACGGCCTGCACCGCCGGTGGCGATGATCACGGTCTTGGCCCGTGCCACCAGATAGTCGTCGGTCTCCATATTCAGCAGCACCGCACCGGCCACCTGGCCCTTGTCGTCCTTGATCAGCTCCACAGCGGAGGTGAACTCCACCACCGGGATCTTCCGGTTCAGGACCTCGTCACGGACGGTACGCATGATCTCCGCGCCGGAGTAGTCCTTACAGGCGTGCATCCGCTTCCGGGAGGTACCGCCACCGTGGGTGGTGACCATGGTGCCGTCCTCATACTTATCGAACATGACGCCCAGCTTGTTCAGCCACTGGATGGCATCGGGAGCCTCCATGACCAAACGACGCAGCAGCTCGGGACGGGCAGCGAAGTGACCGCCGCCGAAAGCATCCAGATAGTGCTGCACGGGAGAATCATTGGGCTTGTCGGCGGCCTGGATGCCGCCCTCGGCCATCATGGTGTTGGCATCGCCGATCCGCAGCTTGGTGACCACCATGACGTTGGCACCGGCCTCATGGGCCTCGATGGCAGCAGAGCAGCCGGCACCGCCGCCGCCGATCACCAGCACGTCCACATCATAGTCGATCTTGTCCAGGTCGATGTCGACGCCCAGCAGGCGGCTGTTGGAGTGCAGCAGGTCCGTCAGCTCCACAGGAGCCTTCTGACCCTTGTTGGGGCCGATCTGGATCTGCTTGAAGCCCTCTGCCCGGTAGTCGGGATGGTAAGCCTTGAGAAGCTCGCTCTTTTCCTCCGCAGTCATGCGGCGGGGCTCCACGCCCATACGCTCAGCACGGGTGGCCTCCACCTTTTTGATAGATTCCAGCATTTCAGGTGTAAACATGGCGAGCCCTCCTTACTTCTCGATATCCCGGTGGTTGTACAGCTCCTGCATCTGGTCGATGGGCTTTTGCATGATCGCCTCGATCAGCTCATCGTAGGCACCGGAGTTGATCTCCTCCACACGGGTCTTCAGATGCTCCGTTTCAGGAGCGATGTACTTGCCGGTGAGACGGCGGGCCAGCAGACCCACCATGGGATGGCTGATGCCAGCCGGGCAGCGGACGGAGCAGCAGCCGCAGCCCACACAGTCGAAGCTCTCCTCGGCGCACTTCTCGAACTCACCACGCTGGGCGTAGGCGATGTACTGCATCACGTTCAGGCTCTGGGTGCAAGCCTTGGTACAGGCGTTGCAGCCGATGCAGGCGTAAATTTCAGGATACAGCTCCATCATCACCCGCTGGTCGGCCTTGATCTCATTGATGTCATAGGTCCGCTTGTCCGTGGGGAAGAAGGGGATGGAAGCCACATACATGCCCTCCTGCACCTGGGTCTGGCAAGCCAGGCAGGTCTTCAGCTCGTTGTCGCCCTTGATTCTATAAATTGTCGCACAGGCACCGCAGAAGCCGCAACGGCAGCCGCAACCTCTGACCAGCTGATAGCCGGCATACTCCATGGCACCCATGATCGTGAGGCTTGCAGGAACTTCGTATCTTTTGCCCTGCAAGTATACATTCACCATTTTTTCCATTTGTGCGTATCTCCTTATCAATATTCGTTGGGCAGTTCATCCAGCTGGTCGAAGCGGAACACGGGACCGTCCTTGCAGACGTACTTGGAACCGATGTTGCAGCGTCCGCATTTGCCGACACCGCACTTCATGCGGAGCTCCATAGTGGTGTAAACCTGCTCTTCGGTAAAGCCAAGCTCCTTCAGACCGGCGAGAGTGAATTTTATCATGATAGGGGGACCACAGACAAGAACCGTCTTTCCCACATCGGGATTCAGTTCTTTTACATAGTTGGGAACAAAGCCGACATGACCGTCCCATCCCTCCTGCTCGCGGTCGATGGTAAGGTGGACGTTGACCCCTTCGGTCGTCATCCATTCCTCTATAATCTCCTTGTAATCGACAAGATCGTCCATCGAGCGGGAACCGTATACAATATCAATGGTACCGTAATTCTGACGGTAGTGGCGGCAGTAATTAATTACCGAACGAAGAGGTGCAAGTCCGATACCACCAGCGATAAAGAGAAGGTTTTTACCCTTAAGCTCTGTTTCCACTGGGAAATGATTTCCGTATGGTCCACGAACTGTGATTTCTGAACCTACTTCTAAGCTGTGAAG
>JAFTKE010000070.1 GCA_017456045.1 Oscillospiraceae bacterium | reverse complement strand
GAAGCGGCTGAGGGGTCTTCAAACGTGTACAAAGCACACGTTTGGTGATCAGCTTTGCTGATCACACACCCCTCCGACCCGCCTGCGGCGGCCCACCTCCCCTCATAGGGGAGGCTTAGGGGAAAGATCACTGAAAGCAGGTGGAAACCAATGAAAAAGAACATCGCGGTGATCCGTGGTGATGGGATCGGTCCGGAGATCGTGGGGCAGGCACTCCTGGTGCTGGACAAGATCGCAGATCTCTACGGTCACGAATTTACATACACCGATGTGGACATGGGCGGCTGCGCCATCGACAAGTGGGGCGATCCTCTGCCCCAGGCGGAGCTGGATAAGTGTACCGCCTCCGACAGTGTGCTGCTGGGCGCGGTGGGTGGACCCAAGTGGAACGACGTTCCGGGCCATATGCGCCCCGAAAAGGGCCTGCTGCGCTTAAGAGCGGGCATGGGGGTCTACTCCAACAACCGCCCCGCTAAGATCTGGCCCCAGCTGGCGGACGCTTCCCCCCTGAAAAAGTCCATCGTGGACAAGGGGATCGACTTCATCATCGTCCGGGAGCTGATCGGCGGCATCTACTTCGGTAAGCATGAGACTTACGAAGAGGGCGGCGAGAAGGTCTCCGTGGACGAGCTTCGCTACTCGGAAAGCGAGATCCGCCGGATCGGCAGGATCGGCTTCGAGACCGCTCAAAAGCGTGGGAAAAAGCTCTGCTCCGTGGAAAAGTCCAACGTTTTGGATTCTTCCCGGCTGTGGAAGAAGGTCATGCATGAGCTGGCGGCAGAATATCCTGACGTGGAGCTTTCTGATATGCTGGTGGACAACGCCGCCATGCAGATCGTCAAGGACCCCAGCCAGTTCGATGTGATGGTGACGGAGAACATGTTCGGCGACATCCTGTCCGACGAAGCCTCCATGATCACCGGCTCCATCGGTATGATCCCCTCCTCCAGTCTGGGCGCCACCTCCTGTGGCCTGTATGAGCCGATCCACGGCTCTGCCCCGGACATCGCAGGCAAGGATATCTGCAATCCCATCGGCACCATCCTCTCCGCCGCCATGATGCTGCGTTTCTCCTTCGATATGGCGGAGGAAGCCCAGTGCATCGAGGACGCGGTCTCCGCCGTCCTGACCGCAGGCTACCGCACCGGCGACATCGACGATGGCACCGGCATCCGGGTGGGCTGCACCGAGATGGGACGGCTCATCATCGACAATTTGAAGAAAGGATGATCGTATGCAACTTTCCGGCTCTGACATCATCGTGCGGACCCTGATCGAGCAGGGCGTGGACGTGGTCTTCGGCTACCCCGGCGGTCAGGTCATCAATCTTTACGATTCCCTTTACAAGTATCAGGACGAGCTGAAGCACGTGCTGACCGCCCATGAGCAGGGCGCGTCCCACGCCGCTGACGGCTACGCCCGTGCCACCGGTAAGGTGGGCGTGTGCATCGCCACCTCCGGTCCCGGTGCCACTAATCTGGTCACCGGCATCGCCACCGCTTATCTGGACTCCGTGCCGATCGTGGCGATCACCGGCAACGTGCCCACCACCGTGATCGGCACCGATGGCTTCCAGGAGATCGATATCACCGGTATCACCCTGCCGATCACCAAGCACAACTACTTCGTCGGTGCCATCGAGGATCTGGCGGACACCATCCGGGAGGCTTTCCAGCTGGCTATGTCCGGCCGTCCCGGCCCCGTGCTGGTGGACGTGCCCAAGGACGTGCAGACGGCCATGTACGACTACGAGCCCTATGCCCCCGTCCTGCCTGACGAGAAGGCGGCGGCCAAGGATATCCGCATCTCCCAGGCGGCCCAGATCATCAACGAGGCCAAGAAGCCCTTCATCTACTTTGGCGGCGGTCTGATCGCGGCAGAGGCCCAGGAGGAGCTGCTGGCTCTGGCAGAGAAGATCGATGCTCCCGTGGGCTGCTCCATGATGGGCATCTCCGGTGTCCCCACCGACCATCCCCGGTTCCTGGGGATGCAGGGCATGCACGGTCACTACGCCTGCTCCACTGCCATGCACCACGCGGACTGCATCATCGCCCTGGGTGCCCGGTTCAATGACCGTGTCACCGGCAACCGCTCCAAGTTCGCCAAGAACGCCAAGATCGTCCACATCGACATCGACGGCGCCGAGCTGAGTAAGACCGTCAACGCCAACTGCGGCCTGCGGGGCGACATGAAGCTGACCCTACAGAAGCTGCTGCCTCTGGTCAAGGAGGATGCCAAGCCTGAGTGGCAGGCTCATATCGATGAGCTGCGCATCCGGGAAGCCCAGGGCCAGGACAAGCGGCCCGGCATGACCCCCTTCAACGTGATCTCCAAGCTCAACGAGCACCTGGGGGAGAACACCCCCGTGGCTACCGACGTGGGCCAGCACCAGTGCTGGGCAGCCCAGTATGTGAAGTTCGCCAAGACCCGCCGGTTCATCAGTAGCGGCGGCCTCGGCACCATGGGCTTCGGCATGGGCGCTGCCATGGGCGCCCAGATGGGCACCGGCGAGCGTACCGTGCTGATCACCGGTGACGGCAGCTTCGGCATGAACCTGAACGAGCTGGCCACCGCCGTGGCCAACAAGGTGCCTCTGGTGATCCTGCTGCTGAACAACGGTGTGCTGGGCATGGTCCGCCAGTGGCAGACCCTGTTCTTCAAGAAGCATTACTCCAACACCATGCTGGATGAGCGCCAGACCGACTTCGTCAAGCTGGCTCAGGCCTTCGGCGCGGAGGCCAGCCGGGCGCTGACTCTGGAGGAACTGGAGGAGGCCCTCACTGCGGCATTCAGCTGCGATGGCCCTTACCTGATCGACTGCGCCATCGACAAGGACGAATTCGTGCTGCCCATGCTGCCTCCCGGCGGTTCCATGGACGACATCATCGTGAAAGTGGGTGACTGAATATGAAGATCTTCACTATCGCCATCCTGGTCAACAACCAGTTCGGTGTGCTGAACCGGATCACCAGCATGTTCCGCCGCCGCCAGTTCAACATCCACTCCCTGACGGTGAGCGAGACGGAGAATGTGGAATTCTCCCGGCTCACCATCCAGTCTGAGGGCGAGGAGGTCACCAAGCAGCAGCTGATCAACCAGCTGTACAAGCTGCCGGACGTGGTCTCCATCCAGGAGCTGGATCCTCAGGTCACCATCAGCCGGGAGCTGATGCTGATCAAGATGCGCAATTCCGCCGCCACCCGGGACGATGTCCGGGGCGCGATCGATGCATTCGAGGGCAAGATCGTGGATTACACCCGGGAATCTTTGACGATCCAGATGGTTGGAGACAGTCGGAAGATCGATAATTTCGTCAATCTGATGAAAGAATACGAAATACTTGAGATCTGCCGTACCGGTGTGGTATCCTTAGAGCGTGGCGCGTCCACGATCCGCCGTGTGACGAACCTGTAAAACACTGACCGCCGTAGGGGGCGGGCATGCCCTCGCCGGTGGTCTGGCGGAGCCGGATCACATGGTCCCACAAAACAGGGTACAAGATCGCAGATCGCCAGCGATCTGCGGCGGCGAGGGCATGCCCTCGCCCTACGGTCAAAGCGTTACATAAAATGATAAATCCAAGAAAGAGGTAATCATCATGAACAGAATTTTCTATCAGCAGGACTGCGATATCCAGAAGCTGGCCGGTAAGACCGTTGCCATCATCGGCTACGGCTCCCAGGGCCATGCCCACGCTCTGAACCTGAAGGACAGCGGCGTGAACGTGGTGGTCGGTCTGTACAAGGGCTCCAAGAGCTGGGCCAAGGCTGAGGCGCAGGGCGTCACCGTCATGACCGCCGCTGAGGCTGCCGCCGCTGCCGACGTGATCATGATCCTGATCAACGACGAGAAGCAGGCTAAGCTGTACAAGGAGTCCAT
>JAFTKE010000069.1 GCA_017456045.1 Oscillospiraceae bacterium | reverse complement strand
CGTATTGGTAGTATTGATAGTGAAGCAGATTATTATCCTTTATCTACAGCATGGATGATATCATCTATATTTAGGAAATTCTTCAAACTAAATGCTGAACTTTATGGAAATACAGATGATGTGGACGCGGATTTGAATGACTTCTTGTCACGACAAAAGTATTCAAGATAAATTCAAGAAATGTTGATGAACTATCCCAGCAAGCATCGCCTTTTGGGGACAAAAGGCTGTTTTAAGCCGATAGCCTAAAGGAGTGTTTGTATTTCGGATAGATGGAGATAGGTCCGGGTCGTTTGGGATGATGTTTATTTCCTATCAGACTTCAAATTCTGCAAATCCAGAAGATACCGTACGTCATGAATATGGACATACTAGACAGTTTGCGGAAATGGATCCCATCACTTATGCGTTAATGATCGGAATTCCATCCTGGCTCAATTTTGGAAGTGGACCGTATTATGATAAGCCTTGGGAAGTCACGGCAGATATCTACGGTGGAGTTGTATCTAGAGATCACTCACAGCAAGTATGTGATAGAGGGAATACATATCTTGCTCAATGTCGGATCCTAAGCCTATTGCTTGAGATCTTGCTTAGATCGTAGGAGGTGAAGATGATGCAAATGAAACGAAGGATCAAGTTGTTCTTTATGCTGGTCATCGTTGTGTTCCTCTGTATATTATCTTCGTGTTATGCTCTTTCTGATACTGCAAGGATGATCTCATACTATTCTGAACCGAGTAACTATGTCGCTGCAACGGGTACAGTCATCCATATCGCATACGCGGAAGATTTCGAGAGCCTATACCTAGGGATATCAGATACTTCTTATCGGTTCGATGATGTGAATTTTGTCATCGAGGGTAAGAATTTAGAGATCGTGCGGGAAGCGGGGATAGATGACGTGTTGAAAATTGGGGACACGGTCACGTTCTCGGTCGCTCCGAAGTATTGGGGGGATGGATATTGTATACCACTAGTGGCCATTTCCACTGGGGATGATGTTTTTCTGCGAATCGAAGAGGGGGTACCCAATCTTCTTGAATGGCTTCGTTCCTGACGAGGGAAGAGTATCATTTTCTCATGCTTGATGGAGGTCGGATATATGGGGTTTTACGATGCAGGAAAAGCATTATGGATAGGATCCCTAACTCTCGCCGCTCTTGGTGTTAACGATGGTGGTGTCGTGACCACAGAGTTCCTCTGCGTATACTTCGATCGCTTCCATATCGATCCGATCGATCATGAGACAGGGTACGATCCTTTGTAAAGGAGGCAGTGACCTTCTTTGACTTGATCCACCATCTCGGAGGGGGCATCCCGCCCCCTCCAGGGGCAAGTACCAGTACGATAACAGCGGCGCGTTGGCGACGGTCACCGACTCGGAAAGTGGGATCACTGCTACTTACTACTATGACCTGATCGACCGGTCGTGCAAGTATAAGGAAGCCGGGACGGACTATTCCATGATCTTGGAGTATGGGTCCAATGAGATGGACCAGGTGTCCTATGTTTTCGAGACGATCAATGGGGATCGGCGGTCCATCGGCATCACCTATGATGAGGACAGCCGGGTGACCAGTTATCGCAAGGGAAGCGTCACGGAAGCCTATACTTATGATGCCTACAGCCGAGTCACCAACAAGGTCACCACGGTGGCAATCGACGAAGAGACGCAGACCCGGTTGACGGAGGCGCTGACTTACCGAACCAACAGCGCCGGGAACGCGACTGACCAGGTGAACACGCTGGCGATCACTTTAAGGAGTGGGGCGACGGTTGGGATGATAATGGTCGGTATGTCAGCTGTTTCAATGGCGGGGATATCTCCGTGGCGGCACGGCAATGGTCTGGCGTGTTGCACGCGATAAGAAAGGAGCTATCATGGCAAAAAATAAAACAGTCATCAACATCCATGCTAGGAACTATATCCATGCGGTTTTTGAGGAGCGTCTGCGACAGGAAGGCTTTCGGTGTCCGGATGATAAGCTGTTGTGCTGGTATCGGTCGCGGGGAGAGGATATCGTCCAATCGATCGTCTTCTATTCCACCTGGTCTAATATGCCGCTTATGATGGATATCGGTTATAGCATCCACCCTGCGTTCACGGAACCTGTCCGGACATCGTCTGTCCATTTTTCCAACAGACCCTGGGATGATCCCGAACGCTTCAAGAATACGCCGATCTTTGAGGGGTCGCTATCTGAGCCGCAGGGTTACTATCCTTTCTCCGAAGATGCGTGGGTGTATGCCCCGAAAAATGGGGGCAGGGGGATCTATACCTTTGACGCTGTATTGTTGCCACTTATGGAGGATGTGGCTACCATCGAAGATACCTACCGGATGCATAAGAGCAGGCGCTTGGAAGAGATGCAAGATGAAAAGACTATGATGGCGTACCGAGATAGGGATGAGATGGAAAAGAAATATGGGATCTTGTCCGCAACGTTCATCGATATGGCCCTGTATCTCGATGATGTGGAGAGCTATCCTTATTGCAAATATTGGGCGCAAAAGGGATGTGACCGTTTTCAGTCGCTATGTGAGACGTACCCTGGTCGTAAGCAATACCAGGAAAGCTTGGACCATTGGACGGCGATATCGAACGCACTGGGAGAAGGTGGGCGTGAGCCATATTTGAAGGAGCTTGAAGCGCGGAAAATGAAAAACCTCCAGCGTTTGAAAAAACGGATCGATAGGACATAGGTCGTAGGACGGTCGACCGGCCTAAGAGGTGAAGATGCAGGACCGTCTTCTATCTTACGGAACGGGTGAAGGCGGTAGAGCGTGCGGGAGGGTCAGTGACCCTCCCCTACGATGGGGCTGGGGTCAGTCTTCTGTCTTAAAACGTAGATGGGACAGTTTTACGAATGCGGGATCACTGCTACTTATTATTATGATCTGATCGACCGGTCGTGCAAGTATAAGGAAGCCGGGACGGACTATTCCATGATCTTGGAGTATGGGTCCAATGAGATGGACCAGGTGTCCTATGTTTTCGAGACGATCGCTGGGGATCGGCGGTCCATCGATATCACCTATGATGATATCTGATATGACCTAGGAAAGACCGTCTGTCTTCCTGGAAAATATGGGGTGGAGAAGCTCGTGAAAGATACTAAGATCAAGATGATCGTAAATGTCCTATGTATCATTTGGGCGCTCTCGTTTTTGGCAGTGTCCATCATTACGAATGGATATTTGTCTTCGCTTAGTGGTGAGCGATATAGTTCTGCTCTCCAGCGATTTAGTTCCTATCACTTGATGCTGCTTGCTGTCGTTCTTTTGTTTTTTTGCCCGATGGTATTCTTGATCCAACATCTATCGAAACAGGTGGGCAGGAAAAAAACGATGATCGCGTTTCGGATCTTGTTTGCACATCATATCATTTGGGCGATCACGACGGTGTTTTTTGAAAACGTAGGATCCTAAGATGGTTGGGAGACGGCTCTCTGGTCTGAGAGGTGAAGTCATTGGAAGGCCTTCTGTCTTACGGAACGGGTGAAGGCGGTAGAACGTGCGGGAGGGTCAGTGACCCTCCTCTACGATGGGGCTGGGGTCAGTCCCTTGTCTTAGATCGTAGATCGAACAGTTACGGCGTGGCATGATGGATATGATGCGATGCTGGATCGGGGGCTATGTTATGGAGCGATGTAGATATTCATTTCTGAGTAAACTTGGTCTGTCCTGCGCTGTCCTCTTAACGTTGGTTGCAGCGATGCTTCTTTGGGCATCGGTCGTGATATCGATCAGCGATGGTCCGGCGAGTCAACGTATCGTCTGCACAGTCTATGTACTGTCGATCGCGATCGTAATATTTCGATTTGGTGTCATTTGGTATCGTTTTGAGAGCCGCCGGTATCAGTTGTGTCAGAGGGGGATAACGATAGGGCGGAAGAAGGTCTTTTATCCGTGGAGTCAGATCCATGAGGTGGACCTCGTCGCTATTGGGGGAAATGGAGCATTGGATTCATACGAGACTGTGATTTGTTGTTTTTTGAGCCCTAGAGAAGATAAAGATTTGAAAAGGCTCCTTTATAGACCGCTTTATGTGATCAGGAACCAGGATAAGTTCCTTGTGATCGACTATTCCGATGCTGTCCTTGCACGCTTTCGGAATGTTTGTCCTTATGAGATCCGGGACCTTCGTCGTGAGCAGGGGATAACGAGAGCCCCGTGGTATGAAAAAGGATGAGATATGAGATGGAATGCGGTAAATTGGCTATAGGACAGTAGGACGTAGGATGGGGGGCGGTCCTCTGCCCTGAAGGGTGAAGACATTGGAACGTCTTCTGTCTTACGGAACGGGTGAAGGCGGTAGAACGTTCGGGAGGGTCGGTGACCCTCCCCTACGATGGCGTTGCGCTAGAATTCCCACCAAACAGGGAAATACCGAAGTGTTCGGACTCCCCCGCCCCACTGCGCTTCGCTCGTGGGGCACCCCCCTCATAAATGAGGGGGGCAAGGTGTGTACTGTATCTGCCCGACGAACAGGGGGATGCCGAAGTGTTCGGACTCCCCCCGCCCCACTGTGCTTCGCTTGTGGGGCACCCCCATCATAAATGAGGGGGCAAGGTGTGTACTGCGTTTGCCCGATCAACAGGAAGCTGACCAGTTATATTATTGGCAGCATCGTTTGATGGAGTGGGCGTCAGATGGAAAGGTGGGGCGCTGGTTTGAGCGATAGTTTGCCCCCATCCCGCGTTGGAGCCCAGCGCGGGATGGGGGCTTTTTTTATGCTCCGGTGCAGTGGTCAGGTCTTGGGGATGGAGTCGATCATCTGCTTCAATTCCTCCATGGTGATATCCCCGGCGATGTTGCAGACGAAGGGGGCATCGTACCATATGGCGACGGGGCGGTCGACATTGTAGAAAAGATAGTAGTCGGTCCCGTGGAGCTGGTACAGCTCCGTCAGCTCTTCGTTGATCTGGTAGACGGTCGGGGCTTCCGGGCAGTATGTATCGATGCTGATATGCAGGATAGACTCGCCCTTTTGGTAGATGGCGTCATAGATCTGCATGATGGGCTGTTCACGGTAGATGATATCGGTACAGACGTAGCCATCTGGGATCCATGTGGGGGCGATGGCAGGGTCGTTGCCGGTCTGGGACAGGGCCTCCTGGATGGAGGCGTAGGTGGGGCCGGGGGCCGGTTCGGCGGGCTGAGAGGGGACCTCCGGCTCGGTGGGCTGGGTCGGTCGGGTGGGAGCTTTACCGATGAAGGTGAAGTGGCCATCTTCCCAGGTAGCCGTTAAGGGCTGTTGCCGCTCCTGTTGGGACGTGCCGGCGATCAGGGGGATGGTGGTCAGCAGGGCAATCAGGGCGGCGATCAGGAACAGGCGGCGCAGGGGGACATGACGTCTTTTCTCTGGCTGGGCTTCCACTCCGGCATCCTGGGCATCTTGCAGATAGTATTTCTGGAAGGACTCCCATGCTTCCGACGCGGCGGGGGCGGGGTCTGCGGCCCTGGCAGTGAGCAGCTTCGTGATGTGGAGAAGTGCGGTGGCATCCAGCTGGGCTTCCTCGGAGGCGGACAGGTCGGCCTGAAGGAGCTGCTCCAGCTCTTGGGTGGTCATGGCATCGTATTTGGAAAGGTCACTGGGCTGGGGGATCCGTTTCTCAGACATCCTTATCCCTCCTTCTCATAGGAAATCTTGGTCCAATTTGTTTTTCAATATCTCCTTGGCACGCTGGACCCGCTTCCTGCAGGCCGCGGTGGAGATCCCTCGTTCCAGGGCCATCTCGTGGAAGGTCTTGCCTTCCACCACCTGGTCCCATAGCAGCTGGAATTCCGGCGTGTCGGCGACATCTTCGTAAAGGGTCTTGAGCCGGAGCCGGTCCTTGGTCCAGGTGGGCTGCTCAGACTGGATCTGCAGGTATGGCTCCAGAGCCCGTTTGGCTTTCTCTTGTCGGCGAAGGAGGTTTCGAATGGTGTTACGCAGGGCCAGTATCAGCCAGCCTGGAGGACTTGGGCTGTCGCAGAGCTGGTCCGGACGCTGACAGGCGATGCGGAAGGTGTCCTGCACGGCTTCCTCTGCCATGGCGCTGTCCTGGAGCGTGGCCTTGGCGTAGGCCATCAATTGGTCGAACATTTGAAGATACAGCGTTTCGATCTGCTGGCGTTGGCGCTCGTCCATCTCCGGCGACACCTCCTTTCCGTTTCAGCTATTATATCAAAGGGTGATCTTGTTTTCAACTTCTTGTGTCACATCGTGGCGCGGTGGGGCGGTCGGTTGACATCGGGAGCAGGCAAGGGTATAATGAGGAAAAAGATGAGAGAGGGTGGGGCGATGAAGCTGCAAGCAGGTGCATGGGATCGACTTTTGCGGGTGCTGGTGCCGTTGGTGATCCTGGCTGGGATCATTTTGGCGGCGGGGACGCTGGAGAAGGAGCCGATGGGGCCGGATACGGCGTCGGTCTATGTCCAGGCCACGGTGACGCAGGTGCTGGAGGATCACACCGGCGGCGAGCCCTTCGTGGGCGTGCAGCGGGTGGAAGCCACCATCACCAGCGGCCAGTTCGCAGGCCGCAGCTGTGAGCTGGAGAATGCCAACAGCTATCAGACCGGTGCGCTTTGCCAGGAGGGGACCCGGGTCATCGCCTATGTGCGCCAGGATGCCGAGGGGCAGATCCGTGGGGCCGTGTACAACTATGACCGCACCGGGATGGTGTATCTGCTGATCGGGCTGTTCGCCGTCATCCTGCTGCTGATCGGCGGGAAGAAGGGGGCGGCGGCGCTGTACGCGCTGGTGTTCACCTTCGCCTGCGTGCTGTGTGTGTATATCCCGCTGCTGTATATCGGGACCAATGGGATCCTGGCGGCCACGGTGACGGCGGTGCTGATCCTGGCGGTGTCGATCTACATCATCAATGGTTGGTCCGTCAAGAGCCTGTGCGCCGTGATCGGCACTACGGTGGGCGTGATGATCTCCGGCGTGATCGCCATGGCGGTGGGCGGCGCGGCGTCCCTGTCCGGGTACAATTCGGACTATGTGGAGGCCCTGCTGGGGATGGACGCCCGGATCGACATCGGAGGACTATTGTATGCCGGTGTGCTGATCTCCTCTTTGGGCGCGGTGATGGACGTCAGCGTGTCCGTGGTGGCGGCCATGCAGGAGATCCGGGAGAAAGCCCCTCGACTGAAGGCCACGGAGCTGTTCGCCTCCGGGATGCGGGTGGGCCATGATATGATGGGCACCATGTCCAACACGCTGATCCTGGCCTACGCTGGGTCGGCCACTTCGGTGCTGCTGTACACCTTCGGGATGCCGTATCTGAAGATCATGGGGGACAATGACATCATGATCGAGATCCTCAGCGGACTGTGCGGCACCATCGGGGTGATCTTGACGGTGCCGATCCAGGCAGGCATCACGGCGCTGGTGCTGCAGCCGAAAGAAAAGAAGAAACGATGATATTTTGGATGGGCCGTTGCGAGACGAAGGTGTCGCAACGGCCCTTGGTGCGTTGGGGGATCGCCACACCAGCCTGTGGGCTGGTTCGCGATGACATGGTTTACTGTGAAATCAAAGCTATGCGTGCCAAAAGCGCAAAAACGCTCCCCCTAAAGAAAACGGTTCCATTTTTATGCGAACGCCTGTTCTAATGTCACCGTGTATCCCAAGAGCATCAATTTCTTTACCATGGAGTTGG
>JAFTKE010000068.1 GCA_017456045.1 Oscillospiraceae bacterium | reverse complement strand
GGCCGCGGCCAGCGCCAAGGATATCGAAAAGCAGATCATCCGTATCTACAATCAGGCTAAGATCCAGTGCGGCCGGTCATCCTTCGATGGCTACTGTGCGACCCTGGTCAACGCGGAGCTGTATCTCATGGGCGTCACCAGTACGGTCCGGGGCGGCAATGGCAACGAGCTGTATGATGCCTATTCCAGCCAGAACGTCACCGATGCCGGATACCATGTGGATGCCTATCCCGCTTCCAGGTATTCGCTGCTGGAGGCCCTGAACGAGATCACCGCCGACGGCACCCGGGACGTTTACGATATCCTGGTGGGTTTCCAACAGACAAATTCCAGTCTGGGACGGCGGTACGGTCACGCCTGTGTGATCCACGCGATCCTGGATGGTACGGTGTACTTCCTGGAGAGCTATGACGTGGTCCTCAATGGGAGACGGTATCCCGAAGGGGCACCGATCAGCTGTTCGATCCAGGAGTTCGCCAGATATTATGAGTCTACCACCGTCTCCTTCGATGGTGTGGTCCATTTCACTGAGCAGGGCTATGCGGACCTGTGCAGAGTTTATCCCACGGCGCTGACGGTCAGCGCCACCGGCGGCGCGCTGTGGAGCCAGCCCTGTGAGGCCAGGATCGATGACAGTGCCCAGCTGGTGCGGGAGCTGAAAAGCGGAGAGGAACTTTCCGTCACCGGGCTATATCTGAACACCGAGGGGGAATACTGGTATCGGATCGGCGACGGCGAGGGATTCGTCCGTGCCTCCAGGACCCGCTTCCTGGCCCTGCGTTTTGACGATATCACTGTGGTGGATCCCACGGCGCCCACCGTGCTGCGGCAGGGGAAGGGCTTCCAGGTGAAGGGGGACCTTTACAGTCAGTCCAATTCCATCTATACGGTCCGGGCCCAGGTCTATCAGCTGGAGGAAGGGAAGCAGTCCCAGGTCCTCAGCGCCACCGAGACGGTGGAGAGCAAGAGCTATGGGCTGTCCGGCAGTCAGATCTCCAGAGACTTGGCTTTCCGGAAGCTGATGCCGGGGCAGTACCGCTATGATCTGGCGGTGATCGTGGCCAGCCACTATGTCCAGAGCGGACAGCTCCAGGTGGCGTGGGAGACGGTCAAGGTCTGGTCGTCGGAGTTCCAGGTGGTGGAGCAGTCCGCCAGCTCGGCGCTGCTGCTGTTCGATGCCCAGGGCGGTACGGTAGCCCTGGATCAGACCGCAGTGGAGATCGGGCAGAGCCTGGGCACGCTGCCCGTCGCCCAGCGACAGGGCCATGTGTTCCTGGGCTGGTTCACCGAGGAGGGCGTCCAGGTGGATGGGACCATGACCGTGGAGGAGGACCTTTCCCTGTATGCCCACTGGATCAGTGAGGAGACCCTTTATTCGGCATGGTATGACCATGGCCAGTGCTTATACTATTATAGTGACGGTCTGACCACCATGGGCTGTATCCAGGTAGACGGGACGCTGTTCTACTTCAGCACCATGGATATGCCGGGGCAGGACCACATCCTGTGGACTGCGGCCGGTGCGGTCTGATGAGAGAGGACGAGGAAAATGGCGGGACCAAATCAACTGAACGATACCCAAAAGTATATCCTCCATGTTTTGCGGGAGGTCACCCGGGTGTTGGACGAGCTGCAGATCCCTTACTATATGCAGGGCGGCACCATGCTGGGCGCGATCCGGCATGAGGGCTTCATCCCCTGGGACGATGATGTGGATCTGGGCATCCCCAGAGCTGATTACGAGCGGCTTTTGAAGACGGTGGCGGAGCATCTGCCCGAGGATCTTGAGCTGCGGACCTATGACGATGAGACGGATCATCACTACTATTTCGCCCGGATCGTGGACAAGCGGTATCAGATCCGGCGCATGGGCTCCCTGGAGGAGCGGCTGGAGAACATCTGGGTGGATCTGTTCCCCCTGGATGGGATGCCCGATGGCTGGCTCCCCCGGCAGTGGCACAAGGCGCGTCTGCTGATGACGAGGCTCAAGTACCATCTTTCCACTCTTGAGAAGGTGAACATCAAGCGTCCCGGTCGGGCGCTGATCGAGCGGATCATCATCAAGATCGCCATGATCACCCGGGTGGGCAAGTGGTTCAAGACCCGTAAGCAGCTGGACAAGATGGATCGGCTGCTGAAAAAGTATCCCCCGGAAAAGTCCAAGTATTTGATCAATTTCACCGGCCAGACCTCTTATAAGTTCAATGAGATGTTCAAAAAAGAGGTGTATGGCAAGAAGACCTATTACCCCTTCGAGGACTTCTCTTTGGTGGGGCCGGAGCAGTATGATGTGTATCTTCGCTCCCTTTACGGCGACTATATGACCCCACCCAAGGAATCGGATCGGAACGCTCACGTTTCGGAGCTGGTGCCGATCTCGGAAGGAGGGGACTAAGATGCGGCTGCAAGACGTTGCCAAGCATGGCGGCGACGAGGCGATCGGCCTGACCGTCCTGTCGGATCAGCAGCTGGAGAAGCTCCATGAGGTGCTGCTGGGGATCTTGGACGATATCATCAAGATCTGCGACCAGCACGGGCTTTCCTTCATCCTGATCGGCGGCAGCGCCATCGGGGCCCTGCGGTCCGGTGGGATCATCCCCTGGGATGATGACATCGACATCGCTATGCCCCGGCAGGATTTTGAGAAGCTGTGCCAGGTGGTGCGGGAAACGTATCCTGAGAAATACTCCATGCTCCACCCCCAGGATAAGAAGAATTTTGGTCGGGTGATCCCTAAGATCCGGCTCAAGGGTAGCGAATATCGCACCATCTTGGAGCAGGATCTGGACGAGTGCGGTGTGTTCATCGATATCTACACCATCGAGAACTTGCCGAATGGGGCGTTGGCCCGGAACTTCCAGGGATTCATGTCCATGGCTACCGGCTTCGGTCTTGCCTGCCGCCGGCTGTGGCGGGGGCGGAAGTGGTTCAAGAAGCTCACCGGCGGGCCTTCCTTCTATGTCAAGTGCGCCATCGGATTTTGCATGAGCTTCGCCAGCTACGAGACCTGGGGACGGTGGCATGACCACTGGAACTCCCGGTGCAAGGATGAGTCTTCCAAGTATGTGTCCATCCCCGCCGACTGCCGCCATTATTTCGGCGAGATGCAGCCCCGCGAGCGGCTGATGGAGCGGATGGAAGTGATGATGGACGGCCGGAAGTGCTATGTGCCCAAGGATGCCGATGGGTATCTGCGGGAGATCTACGGCGATTATATGCAGATCCCGCCTGTGGAGAAGCAGGAGCGGAACTGTTATTTGGTGTACGATCTGGGGGACCGGTGAAGGGCTTTGGATCCTTCGGTGTTCCCTTGCTCGTTGGACAGGTAACGACCACGCCATCGTAGGGGCGGGTCACTGACCCGCCCGCCGATGATCGTTCACGATTTTCGGATAACAAACGAAAACCTCGCTTTTTGCGTCTTCGGCGCGTGGTTTTGTTTCACAAAACCACCGGGAGGGTCAGTGACCCTCCCCTACGATGGCGTTGCGCTAAAATTCCAGCCAAACAGGGAAATACCGAAGTATTCGAACTCCCCCCGCCCCACTGTGCTTCGCTTGTGGGGCACCCCCCCTCATAAATGAGGGGGGCAAGGTGTGTACCGCATCTCCCCGTCAAACAGAGATTTGACCATAGGCATTGCCCAAAGGGGCGGGCTTGGCGCTCCTGCGCCAGTACATATTTGGATGATGATCACAGTTTTTTTGAGGTGATTTTTATGATAAACTTTACTGTCGGGCCGGTGCAGTCCGGGCCGGAGGTGTTGGCGATCGGTGGGGAACACGTCCCCTATTTCCGGACGCCGGAATTTTCTAAGATCATGCTGGAGAACGAGGAGCGGATGTGCCGCTTCGCCAAGGCTCCTGAGGGGGCTCGGGCGATCTTCCTCACCGGCTCCGGCACCGCTTCTATGGAGGCGGCGGTGATGAACGTGTTCGGCCCTGCCGACAAGGTGCTGCTGGTCAATGGCGGCAGCTTTGGGCAGCGGTTCCATGAGCTGTGCCAGATCCACCAGGTCCCCTTTGAGGAGATCCGGCTGGAGACCGGAAAGGCGTTGACCGCAGAGCATCTGGCTCCCTTTGAAGATAGGGGGTTCACCGGCTTCCTGGTGAATATCCATGAGACCTCCACCGGTGTGCGCTACGACCCGGAGCTGATCGCTTCCTTCTGCCGGAGGAATGGGCTGTTTTTGGTGGTGGATGCCATCAGCTCCTTCCTGGCGGACGAGTTCCGGATGGCTGACTGGGGCGTGGACGTGATGATCACCGGCTCCCAGAAGGCGCTGGCTTGCCCGCCCGGTATCTCGGTGATGGTCCTGTCCCCCAGAGCGGTGGAGCGGATCCAAGGGAATCAGGTGCGGTCGCTGTATTTCGACCTGAAGAGCGCTCTGAAAAATGGAGAGCGGGGCCAGACGCCCTTCACTCCGGCGGTGGGCACTTTGCTTCAGATCCATGCGAGACTGGAGACCATCGACCGTATGGGCGGCGTGGAGAAGGAGACGGAGAAGATCGCCGCGCTGGCGGACTACTTCCGCAGCCAGATCAGCGACCTGCCCCTGGATATCTGTTCTGAATCCATGTCCAATGCCGTCACCCCGCTGATGACCCGAAACTGCTCTGCTCATGAGATCTTCACGATCCTCAAGGACGAGTATGGGATCTGGGTCTGCCCCAATGGCGGCGAATATAAGGATAAGATCTTCCGTGTGGGCCACATCGGCGCTCTGACTGCGGAGGATTACCGGGTCCTGGTGGATGCGCTCCGGGATCTGGTGAGGAGAGGTATCTTGAAGTGACGAATACGTCACAGTGAGGTAGGCCGGTCGTATGTAGGGAAAGGGCATGCCCTTTCCGCCGCAAATCGTATGCGATTTGCGGGAAGTGTCGTTTTTGTGTGCTTGCAATAGCAAGCACACCGGAAAGGGCATGCCCTTTCCCTACATCAACAGCAAACTTCTTGCCTACGGTATGACGATTTTATAACGTATTTCCCTGACAGATGGTATATCAATGTTGACCGGCAAGAGGGCCGGATCGTCGAGGTTGCTTAGGAGAGGAAATAAAAAATGAAGAAAGTGATCACATACGGTACCTATGACCTGCTGCACCACGGGCACGTGGCGCTGCTGAAGCGGGCGAAGGCTTTGGGTGACTACCTGATCGTGGGCGTCACCGCCGATGGTTTCGATAAAGAACGTGGTAAGCTCAACGTCAGCCAGTCTCTGGCAGAGCGGATCGAGAACGTGCGCCAGACCGGGATCGCGGACCAGATCATCGTGGAGGAGTACGAGGGACAGAAGATCGCGGATATCCAAAAATACGGCGTGGATATCTTCACCGTGGGCTCCGACTGGGTGGGCAAGTTCGACTACCTGGGCGAATACTGCCAGGTGGTGTACCTGCCCCGGACCAGGGGCATCAGCTCCACCTCTCTGCGGACCAATGCCAAGCCTGTGTTGAAGGTGGGCATTTTGGGCGTGGACAGTGTGGCGGAGCGGTTCTTCACTGCGGGTAAGGCGGTCTCCGGCATGGAGCTGGGGGCGGTGTATGACGCGGATCCTCAGAAGCTGAACAAGTTCTGCAGAGGTAAGAGCGTCCTGGAGCGCAAGGAGAGCATCCAGGAGGTGCTGGAGAACAGCGACGCGGTGCTGATCAACACGCCTCCCAACGAGCATTATGAGCAGATCCTGGCGGCGATCGATGCCGGTTGCCATGTGATCTGTACGCCGCCCATGTTCCTGACGCTGGAGCAGGCCCAGGAGTGCTATCGCCGGGCGGACGAGGCGGAGCTGGTGCTGTTCGAGGGGATGAAGACCCTCTATTTCCCCGCCTTCGAGCATCTTTTGCTGCTGGTCAAGAGCGGCGTGATCGGCTCGGTCAAGGATATCGACGTGTCCTGCTCCCAGGTGCCGGAGGCCATGGATGTGGTGTCCAAGAACAAGTATTTCGGAAGCCTTTACGACTGGGGCTCCGCCGCGCTGCTGCCGATCATCAAGATCTATGAGGCGGAGTGCGAGACCTGTGATCTGACCAGCTTCTGCAAGGACGATTTCAGCTATTTCACCCGGGGCTTCCTGCGTTACTCCAATGCCACTGCCTCCATCCGTGTGGGCAAAGGCATGAAGGTGGAGGGCGAGCTGGTGATCACCGGCACCAAGGGCTATCTTTACGTACCCGCTCCCTGGTGGCGGACTGAGTATTTCGAGGTGCGGACCGAGGATCTGCGGAACGTCAAGAAATACTATTATAGCTACGAAGGCGACGGGTTCCGGTACATGATCTATAATTTCGTCCATGCCATCAACGACCCGGAACGGGGCGGGTTCCAGCACACCCGGCAGGAGGTCCTGCGGGCCACTGCGGTACTGGAGAAGTTCCACAAGGGCGAATGCACTGTGATCGAGATGTGACAGGAGGTGGGCATATGGATACACCGGAGCTGCTGAGCTTGCAGCAGATGCAGCAGGTCTATCTGGAGCTGTTGCAGGACTTCGATCGCCTTTGCGATCATCATGGTCTGCGCTATGATCTGGCGGGGGGATCCCTGCTGGGAGCGGTGCGCCATGGCGGGTTCATCCCCTGGGATGACGATATCGATGTGTGTATGCCCCGACCGGATTATGAGCGGATGCTTCGGCTGAAAAAAGAAGGGAAGCTGGCCCTACCTGAGAAGCGGGACCTGATCTCGGATCGGGACGGGACCTTTGCCCGGCATTTCGGGCGCTTCGTCCGGCACGATGTGAAGCGTGTGGCGGACATGGCGGAGGATTCCGACTGTCCCTACATCGGCATGGACATCTTCCCGGTGGACGGTCTGCCCAAGGGGAAGCTCCGCTTCAAGTGGCAGTGCTGGCGGGTCAAGCAGCTGCGGCGGTTCCTGCTCACCAGCGTGGAGAAGGCCGGCACCAGCCGCAAAGGGGCTCTCGCGGCCAGGATCAAGGATCTGTACCGCCCGATCCTGAAAAAGATCGGCCCCTTCCGGATCGCCCGGCATTTGGACAAGGTGTGCAGCCGGGTGGACTATGACAAGGCCACCCTGGTGGGCGCGATCACCGGGATGTACGGCCACAAGGAGCGCTGGCCCAAGGCGGATATGCTGCCCCAGACCAGACTGCCCTTCGAAGGGGTCACGGCCTGCGCTTATGAAAAGTATGACATCTATCTTTCCAACCTGTATGGAGATTATATGAAGCTGCCCCCGGAAGACAAGCGGGTCCCCCATTGTGACTCCGGCTACCGGGTGTGAGAAGGAGAAACGACTATGAACGTAGCACTGTTGACCGCCGCAGGCAGCGGCACCCGGATGCATCAGGACATCCCCAAGCAGTTCATCCATGTGGATAACAAGCCTGTGATCATCTATACTCTGGAGGCATTCCAGAACCATCCCAGCATCGACGCGATCATCGTGGTGACGCTGGATTCCTGGAGCGCCGTGCTGTGGGCCTATGCCAAGCAGTTCAACATCACCAAGCTGAAATGGGTGGTCCCCGGCGGCGAGACCGGCCAGGAGTCCATCAAGAAGGGCCTGGATGTGCTGAAGCAGGAGCTGTCCGACGATGACGTGGTCATGGTCCATGACGGCAACCGTCCCTTGGTGTCCAGCGAGATCATCTCCGATAGTTTGGCCACCTTCTCCCGTTATGGCTCTGCCGTGGCGGTGATCCCCTGCACTGAGGTGGTGTTCGAGACCGATGACGGGATCAGCTCCTGCGTCTCCACTGAGCGGGAACGGCTGCGCCGGACCCAGACCCCCCATACCTACAAGCTGGGAGATCTCTATGGGGCGCACCTGGAAGCCCTGAGCAAGGGCATCACCAATACCGCGGCTTCTTGTATGCTCATGAAGGAGCTGGGGCGGATGACCTATTTCTCCAAGGGGTCTGAGGAGAATTTGAAGATCACGACCTTGGACGATCTGAAGATCTTCAAGGCGCTGCTGTATATGACCCAGGACAGCTGGATCAAGAAATAAGCGCATCCGTAGTAGGGCGTAACATCTAAATCTTTATGTAGGGCGTGGGCATGCCCACGCCGATGCCCTTGCGAAGCAAAGGCACATAAAACAGACGAATATGTTGTATTTCCGCAAATCGTATACGATTTGCGGCGGAAAGGGCATGCCCTTTCCCTACGACAAAATAGTAAAGTTTTTGGTGTTACATCGTATTACAGGGGCGGTGCGTGGGTCGGTGAGGGTATCGGTATGGTATATACAAAGCGATATTTGGAAGATCTGAAGAAGGTCCGCGGTGCGGTGAGCGGGGTGGAGGCGTTGGAAGGACGCTCTGTGCTGGTCACCGGGGCCGGTGGGCTGATCTGCTCGGCGTTGGTGGACTTCCTTTTGGATGCGGGCGCGCGGGTGTACGCCGCTGGGCGCAGCGTGGAGAAGCTGCAGCAACGGTTCTCCCATTGGGAGGGGCTGGAGCGTTTGCAGTACGTCCGGTATGATGCTATGGAGCCTTTCTCCAGTGAAGTCCGGTTCGACTACTGCATCCATGGGGCCAGCAATGCCAATCCTGCCGCCTATGGCACACAGCCGGTGGAGACTATGCTTGGTAACTTCATCGGGATGCAGCAGATCCTGGAGCACGCCCGGAAGACCGGGGCACAGCGGGTGCTGTACGTATCCTCCAGTGAGGTATATGGGAAGAAGGAAGGGAAGGATCCCTACCATGAGCGAGAATACGGTTTCGTGGATATCCTGAACCCCCGGGCCTGTTATCCGTCCTCCAAGCGGGCGGCGGAGACCCTGTGTGCCGCTTATGCCTCGGAATATGGTGTGGATACCGTGATCGTCCGGCCGGGCCATGTGTATGGTCCCACCGCCACGGCATCGGACAATAGAGCTTCCTCCCAGTTCCCCCGGGACGTGCTGGCGGGGAAGGACATCGTGATGAAGTCCGCCGGGAGCCAGCTGCGGTCCTACTGCTATGTTTTGGACTGTGTTTCCGCCATGGTGGCGGTGCTTTTGAAAGGGGAGACCGGGAGAGCATACAACATCTCCAACCGGGATTCCCTGGTGACGATCCGCCAGATGGCGGAGGCCTTCGCTGAGGCTGCGGGGCGGAAGATCGTTTTCGAAGACCCTTCCGTGGCAGAGCAGAAGAGCTACAATCTGATGGACAACTCTGCCCTGGATGCCGCGTCTTTAGAGGCGCTGGGGTGGCGGGGGATGTTCGATCTGAAGGCCGGTGTGGAGGCCACGCTGGATGCCATGTGATGGGAAAATAAGGTGAAAGATATGGAAAAGATTTTGACTGTTTCGATCGCTGCGTATAACGTGGCGGAGTATATCCGGCATACGCTGGATTCCATCATCAGCAAGGGCTGCATCGATGCGCTGCAGATCCTGGTGGTGGACGACGGCGGCAAGGATGATACTTTGAAGATCGTGAAGGAATATGAGGAAAAGTATCCTGACAGCGTATTCGGTGTCCATAAGGAGAACGGGGGCTATGGCTCCGTGCTGAACACCAGCATCCGCCTTGCCAAGGGCAAGTATTTCAAGCAGCTGGACGGCGACGACTGGTTCGTCACGGAGAACATGGATAAGTTCGTGGAGCTGCTGCGGGGTATCGATGCCGACTATGTGATCACCCCCATGCGGATGTTCAACGAGGTGGATGAGAGCATCGTTTTGAAGGACTACTTCGCCGATGTGGCGGAGGGGAAGTATCTGTTCGATGAGATGGATTTCAAGCAGATCTCCCCCATGCACTGCTCCACCTTCCGCACGGAGGTGCTGCAGAAGAACGATATCAAGATCACCGAGCATTGCTTCTATACCGACGTGGAGCTGGTGAACCGTCCTGTTCCCTATATGGAGACGGTGTATGTGTGGCATGAGCCGGTGTATGTGTACCGGGTGGGCCGGGAGGGCCAGAGCGTCAGCAAGACCGGCGTCCGCAAGCACTACAAGGAGCATGAGAAGGTGTTTTGGAACCTGATCGGGATCTACAACGCCCTGCCTGAGGACAAGACCAGCAAGCGTCAGTTCCTGCGCCGCCGTCTGGTGAAGGAGACCGCTGCCCAGATGAAGTACTTCTGCTATCTTGACGCTGGCAAAGGCCCCTATGGGGAGCTGAAGGCCTTCGGCGCAAGACTGGAAAAGGAATGTCCTGAGATTTTGACGGCCGCCATGGGATATGCCAGGTTCGTCAAGCTCATGGTCAGATCCAAGTATCGACTGTATCATATCGCAAGCCGACTCATGTGATGGAGAGGGGATCATAAGTGGAGGAAATGAAACGAAGTGTGGGATGGAAGGGCAGGCTGGATCTGCTGACGGCGGATGACCGGCTGTACTTCCTGTCTTACGGTTCCTTCCTGATCATATCGATACTCAGCAACTCGTTCTACTATGGGTTCTTCGAGGGGAAGACCTGTATGTGGCTGCAGATCATCTGCCTGCTGATCCTGGTGGGATATGAGTACCGCAACGGGTTCCTGAAGGCCCAGCAGTGGGTGCCGGGGCTGATCCTGGTGGCCATGACCTTCCTGTCGCTGCGGGTGGCCTTCGGCAGTATGACCCGATTGGTGCCCATGATGTTCCCATACATCTACTGCGGCCGCCGGATCCCCTTCGTGAAGATCGTCCGCTTCACCTTGAAATACTGCATCATCACGATATCGCTGGTGGTGATCAGCGCCTATCTGGGGCTGATCGACAATGTGGTCATGTACAAGGCCGGGCGGGTCCGGGAATTCATGGGCTTCCGCTATGCCTTGTATCTGCCGGGGATCTTGCTGAACATCACCGCTATGTGGGTGTACCTTCGCAAGGATAAGGTGGACCTGGCGGGATCGCTGTTTTGGGGCGTGGTCAATTGGTACGCCTACTACATGACCGATTCCCGGGTATCCTTCCTGGTGGCGGAGGCGCTGCTGGTGCTGGCGCTGCTGATGAAGTGGCTCCCTAAGGTGGTGGAGAAGCTGCGCCTCCTGTGGGCTGTACTGATCCCGTCCTTCGCTCTGTTCGGCGGGTTCTCCGTGGTGATGACCATGCTCTATGACTGGTCGGTGCCATGGATGCGCCAGATCAATTCCATGCTGGATGGGCGGCTGAACCTGGGACAGCATTCCATCAATAAATACGGCATCACCCTCTTCGGTCAGCAGATCGAGTGGGTGGGCAATGGGTTGGACTCCGCCGGAAATTCCGTGGAGGCCATGTATGACTATGTGGATAACCTCTATGTGAAGATGCTGCTGCGCAACGGTACCATTTTCACGGTGCTGATGGCGGTGTTCGCCACCTGGGCCATGTATCGGCTGTGGAAGCGGCGGGAGTACTTGATCTTGATCATCTGTGCCACTGTGGCTATCCAGGGACTGCTCAGCGATCTGTCGCTGGCGCTGCATTTCAATACGTTCTGGATCGCCATGGGCTTTTCGCTGTTCGTGCCCCAAAACCTGGACCGGAGCTTGCGTCAGACCGAGATCGACGGGCCTCCCGGCGAGGATGGTCCCAATGATGAGGATGGATGAGATGGGGGCGTGTCCGTAGCGACACGCCCCTTTCCATTTGGTCCTACCCTGACGATCGACATAGGATCTAAAAAACGACCGCTGCCTTTTGGGGCAGCGGTCGTTTCGTGACGCGGGCCTATAAGCCGGGTTCTGTCTTGACAGCCATCTATCTAGACCCAGGATCGCTCCTGGGTTCAAGCCGCCTCCTCGGGACGGTCGAGCAGACCTC
>JAFTKE010000067.1 GCA_017456045.1 Oscillospiraceae bacterium | reverse complement strand
CCTTCCTCCCACATCTTGTAGATCTCGTTCTCGACCTGCTGGGGCTCATACACCTTCGGCAGTTCTCTGGCCATAAATAACACTCCTTTGCAAAATAAGAAACGCCCTGAGGAAAACATCCTCAGGGCGAAAATAGACTTTCCGCGGTACCACCTGGATTCCCGAAACGGGCACTCGACAGCGATAACGGGCTGACCCGGTCTCCCCTACTACGATTCAGAGAAACTGCTCCGGGGCGACATCCTATTCCCTCCTCATGCCCTCTCACCAACCGGACACTCTCTGAACGGGATCAGAAACAGGACCTCCCCTTCTGTGCATTTCTTAGATAAAATACCACGATCTTTACAAAAAGTCAATGATCTATCATCCTAATTTCACCACGATGATACCATCGATCGTCTCCACTGATCCATGATACGGATAACAAGCCATCTGCTGGAATTCTTCCGACGCTTCGATCGCCGCTATCTCCTCTGCCGAAGCGAAGGGGATATCCACACCAATATAGTATTTTACGAACTCCTGGTTACTGTAGTCCATCGGATCGACCCCATCGACTCCCATGATCCGCTTCAGGTCAGGCATACCCTCTTCATAATGATCTGGTGCATCATATTCACCGATGATCGCCACCTTGGTCCCAGGCACGAATGCCTCATTGTCGCGAAGTTCCGACAGCAGCGAAGAATAAAATGCGTAAGTATTCTCATATTTCAAATGCATTTGAAGAAACGCCTGGTTGCCGATACTGATATTGGTGGAAACGATCAGCAGCGCACACACCACGCTCAGATCAGCCAAAACGCTTTTGGAACGTCGTCCTTGTCTCTCAACATCATCCAGATGATGCTCCAGCAGGATCAACGCCCCAACATATACCGCCACGAAACTATACATCACCAACGTATGGAGCGTGCGATGATCGATGCACAGATACATCGTACCGATGCTCAAGGGAAGGATCCCCAGGAGCAGGAGGAACAACGCGATATAGGAAACCTTTTTGGTCTTCATTATCCAGCGAAGATCGATGATCCCCAGGATGACCATAAGGATCGCGTGGATGACTCTAGAAAACGCAGTGGGGATCAAGCCACGAAATCCGACCACGAAGAACATGAGGAAATGATAGTACGCATAACCGATCTTAGATACCAGATCCGAGATACCCAGATCGATGTTCACCTTTGCATAACTGCCCATGGGGACTTGCAGGACCTTTTGCAGCACTTTCGTGATCAGATAATACACCACCATGCTGCATCCCAAGACCAGAACATATCTCATCCCATGCCACAGGATCTCCTTGATCTTATGAAGACGCAAGGTCCGCTGCAACGAAAGAAGCACCAACGAACTGACCGTTACAGCAACATAAGCCTGATAGATCGATAGAGAGAAAATGATCATCACACCAGCTAAAAAAGGCCCCCACTTCGTGTCAGATCGAAGGACCCAAACAGCCAGGACCGAAAGATAAAACGCCACCGCATAAGACGCACTGGTATACATATAAGCCATGGTGCCGACCAGAGACGGGAAGGAAACGATCAGCCCTGACAGCAGGATCTGGAACACCTTCCGCTTTATCTCGAAGATCCTGACCACAATGCAAACAGAAAGCGCCATAAAAAACAGACTGATGATGCCATAAAGCCACGGCATCGAAACGTCCGGAAAGACCAAGGAAAGAACATCCAGTCCCCAACGCCCAGACTCCAGGGTCGCACCCTTCCCAAACAGCGAATGTACCTCGTCATAGTTCACAAGTTTATTCGTAAGGGCGAAGCCATAGGTCAAAATACCAGTCACGAAAGAAGACAAGAACGGCACCCAATTGGCTCTGAGCCACTGGATCCCCCGTTCTGCCAGACCTTCCGAACATAAAGAACAGCCTTTATCCATCATTTCATGCAACGCCCCCAAAAATATACATTTTTTAAATTATACATATGATCTGTTGATATGTCAAGAAAAGTCACGGACCACACCATTGCTCGGAAAAAACCGATCACTTCTTGACGTAGCGAGATAGTTGGGATATAATAGAACATATTTTTTTCGGGAGTGGACTCTATGAAACTGTCGTTGGTCGTCCCCTGCTACAATGAAGCAGAAAACGTTGCCGCGTTCCAGGATGCAGTGATCTCAGCATTCCAGGGCTGCGGCTATGATTATGAGATCGTATTCGTCAACGACGGTAGTCGTGACGCTACTCTCCACAATCTGAAGAAGATCCATGCTGCCCAAGCCTGCCCTGTGAAAGTGGTCTCCTTCTCCCGTAATTTTGGAAAAGAGTCCGGGATCTATGCCGGCATGGAACACGCCAGCGGAGAATATATATCTCTGATCGACGCGGATCTGCAGCAGCGCCCCGAGATCGTCCGTGACATGGTGAAGATCCTGGATGAGAAGCCCCAGATCGATGTGGTGGCCGCCTACCAGGACCGTAGAGGCGAGAGCAAGATCCTGTCCTTCTTCAAGAAACGGTTCTACAGCATCATCAACCACCTGTCCGATGTTAGCCTCCATTCCGATGCCAGCGATTTCCGCACCTTCCGCCGCAGCGTCCGGGACAGTCTGCTGGAGCTGGCTGAATACCATCGATTCTCCAAGGGGCTGTTCGCATGGGTGGGCTATGATACGGAATTCATCCCCTATGTCGCCTGCGAGCGTCACGCCGGTAAGACCAAATGGAACTTCCGCAAGCTGATGAACTACGCGATCGAGGGCATCATCGGCTTCTCGACCAAGCCGCTGCGCTACTCCATCTACATCGGCAGCGTCACCGCCATCTCCGCGGTGCTGTATCTGCTTTGGGTCATCCTGGAGAAGCTGATCTGGGGCATCGATATCCCCGGCTATGCCACGCTGATCGTATTGATCCTGCTTCTGGGCAGTATCCAGCTGTTCTGCATCGGTATCATCGGAGAATATGTTGGGCGTACCTTCGAACAGAGCAAGGACCGCCCTGTGTACATCGCCAAAGAGATCCTTAGCTATGAAGAATAAAAAATGGAGCTGTCACACTGACAGCTCCATCATTTATTATTTCTTCTTTTCAGCCTTCTTAGCGGCAGCAAGCTTGGCCTTCTCCTCGGCAGCCTTCTTCTTGGCCTCCTTGGCACGCTCAGCAGCAGAATCGTTGGTAGACAGCGCCCACTTCACGAACTCCATACGGACACGGTCCGCGCTGGTCTCGATCACGAACTTGTCCTCCTTCACGTCGACCACAGTACCGACGATGCCACCGATGGTGGTGATCTTATCGCCGTTCTTCATGGAAGAACGCATCTCCTCTGCTTCCTTCTTCCGCTTGTTCTCAGGACGGATCATCATGAAGTACATCACAGCGATCATGCCCACGATCATGATAACGGAAGTGATCATGCTGGAACCGGTCAATAATTGTACCATTGGGTTAATCTCCTTTTCAAAATCTTGATCCAACTATTTTGATTATACCATCACATCATCAAAAAGCAAGTAAAAATTAGATCCGCTTGCTTAATTTTACAGAATATTCACTGCGGAACTCCTCAAATCGTCCCTCATCCAGAGCATTGCGGATCTTTTCCATCAATTTGTTATAGAAGTAAAGATTATGCATGACGCTGAGTCGCATTGCCAGCATCTCCTCTGCCACGAACAGATGACGGATATAGGCACGGCTATACCGGCGACACACCGGGCAGTCACACTGGGGATCGATGGGTCGCAGATCCGTGGCATACTTGGCGTTCTTCAGATTGATAGCTCCCTCCCAGGTGAACAAGCGGGCATGACGTGCGTTCCGGGCGGGCATGACGCAGTCGAAGAAATCCACGCCCCGGGCCACCGCCTCGATGATGTTGCTGGGAGTGCCCACGCCCATGAGGTATCGGGTCTTCTCCTTAGGCATGAAAGGCTCCACCGCATCGATGATGTCATACATCTCCTGGGCCGTCTCACCTACCGCAAGCCCACCGATGGCATAGCCGGGCAGGTCCAGCTCCGCGATCCGCTTCATATGATCCACACGGATGTCAGGATAGGTGCCGCCCTGATTGATGCCCCACAGCATCTGCTGGGGATTCACCGTATCGGGAAGGGCGTTCAATCGGACGTTCTCCGCCTTGCACCGCTCAAGCCAACGGAAAGTCCGGTCCACGCTCTTCTGCACATACTCCCGAGGGGCCGGATTCTCGATGCACTCATCGAACGCCATACAGATGTCGCTGCCCAGATTGGACTGGATCTGCATGCTCTCTTCCGGTCCCATGAATATCTTCCGACCATCGATATGGGAGGAGAAATACACGCCCTCCTCCTTGATCTTTCGAAGCCCCGACAAACTGAACACCTGGAATCCGCCGGAATCCGTCAAGATCGGACCATCCCAGGTCATGAACTTATGCAGACCACCGCACTCCTTCACCAGCTTGTCCGTAGGCCGAAGATGGAGATGGTAGGTATTGGACAGCTCCACTTGACAGCCGATATCCTTCAGATCCTTAGCGCTGAGCGCTCCCTTGATAGCACCCTGGGTGCCCACATTCATGAATACAGGGGTCTGCACCGTTCCATGGGCGCAGGTGAACTCTCCACGCCGGGCCTTCCCCTCTGTCTTGATCAGTTTGAACATAGCGATACCTCTTTGGATAGTTTCTCCCCCCTATTCTATCAGGATCCCGAGAACTGTCAACCAGAAAAGTCTTGACAAACCCTCTGTTTTTTGCTAGGATACCCACAAACCGATACAACGCTTTGATGGGATGAAGTAAGCGCCCACTTTCCTCCAGAGAGTCCCCGGTCGGTGCAAGGGGACAGGAAAACACGCTGAAATACCTCCCGGAGCGGCTTTCTTGAACGTACAGTAGAGAAAGACGGGTACGCCCGACACAGCGGACGGTGTTGCTAGACACTATGAGGGTGCTTACCGTGAGATAAGTACCGAATCAGAGGTGGTACCGCGTATCATACGCCCTCTGTCCTTTGGGACAGAGGGCTTTTTTGATCTTGTAAAAGGAGAGATAAGATCATGCTGAAGGTCCCTATGGATGTTTTGTCACATTTCCCTGTGAGAAAATCCGCAAAGCAGAAAAAGGCGTTCCGGGAAGCCGTCGAATCCTACGCCAACGATCTGGGGTATCGTGTGACTATCGAAAGCGGAAGCTTAGGCAGTCGCAATGTGGTGATCGGAGATCCGAATCCTGCACGATACCTGGTGACCGCTCATTACGACACCTGTGCCCGCCTGCCTTTTCCCAATTTGATAACGCCATGTAATCTTGTGACGTTCATTCTGTATCAGATACTCACCGTCGCAGTCATGTTCGCATTCGTCCTGGCAGTTGGAACAGCCACATATCTGATCACCCAAGATCCGCAAGCCACATATTGGACTAGTTTATTATCGATGTATCTGTTCCTGATCCTGATCATGGTGGGACCCGCCAATAAACATAATGCCAACGATAACACTTCTGGAGTCGTGACGCTTCTGGAAATCGCACGGTCACTGCCCAATGAGCTGCGGAACAAAGTATGCTTCGTCTTATTCGATCTTGAAGAAGTTGGATTGGTCGGTTCTGCCAGCTATCGCAGCAACCACAAAAAGGCCACCAATGACCAGATCATCCTGAATTTAGACTGCGTTGGAGACGGTGACGAGCTCGTCATGTTCCCTACCGGAAGGCTGAAAAAGGATCGTGCCAAGATGCGACAGTTGATAGACGTGGAACGTTCCTGTAACGAAAAGAGCCTGCGGGTCCATCAGAAGGGGTTTTCCATCTACCCCTCGGACCAAGCCAATTTCCCTTACGGTGTTGGCATCGCTGCGTTCCACCGAGCCAAAGGCGTCGGGCTGTATTGTAGCCGTATCCATACCCACCGGGATACCATCCTGGAAGAGGCCAATGTAAACTTTCTCCGGACCGCGATCATCTCTGTGATCGCCGGAGACGACCATATTTGAGGAGGAAATCAATATGAAACTTTATGACGAACTGGTAGCCCGTGGCCTGATCGCCCAGGTGACCAATGAAGAAGAGATCCGTGAAATGATCGACAACGGCAAAGCCACCTTCTATATCGGCTTCGACCCCACGGCTGACTCCCTCCATGTGGGCCACTTCATGGCGCTTTGCCTGATGAAGCGACTGCAGATGGCGGGCAATAAGCCCATCGCCCTTATCGGCGGCGGCACCGCCATGATAGGCGACCCCTCCGGCAGAACCGATATGCGTCAGATGAT
>JAFTKE010000066.1 GCA_017456045.1 Oscillospiraceae bacterium | reverse complement strand
GTCCTATGACCACCCTGCCAGAATGATTCGTCAGGGATCCGTATCGAAAGGGTGCGGGAGGGTCAGAGACCCTCCCCTACAGATGGTGTGGTCTGGCTGTGTTGGATGATCACTACGATCATCGTTTACGCTTCTAAAGCCTTCCCCAAAGGGCTGCGCCCGCTTATCAAGTTTCGGAGCATGACCGCCGAAGGCGGCTCTTAGCGTGGAGATGAAGGCATTGCGCCCCTTTGGGGCGCTGGGCGGCCGATGGCCGCCGTATTATATGCTGCGCTTATTGGTGATTTATGGATTGGACTTTTGGCAAGGTTCTGTTATAATGGAAATAAGATCATGATTTGGAGGAGCGTATCATGGATAAAAAAGTCATACGGATCGTTTGTTTCATCCTGGTCGGGATATTGGTCTTGAGCCTGATCCCTGCGATCGCACTGGCGGCGGAGTTGGCGGGGGAGCGGACGGTGTATTTTTACAACGATGCCAACTGGCCCCATGTGTACAGCTATTTTTGGGCGGATTGTGATACTACCATGGCCAGTTGGCCTGGCGTGGCGATGACCTATGAGGGGGACTATATCTGGTCCTGCCCGATCTCAGATGGTGCGGGGTATGTGATATTCAATAATGGATCGTCGCAGACTGCGGATCTGGTGCTGCCCGGCGATCAGAACATGTATACATATTCCACCGGTGCCTGGTCCACCTATGAGGATGAGACTGCCTGCGATCATCAGTGGGACGAGGGAGTCGTGGTCACTGCCGCCAGCTGTGATGAGGCTGGGCAGATGGAATACAGCTGCACCCTTTGTGGCGAGACTCGGTCGGCCAGCATCGATCCCACGGGGCATCTTTTCGATGGGCGGGTATGTACCACTTGTGGGTATCAGATGCGCATGGTGTACTACGATGACCCCAATGGATGGTCCGTGGTCAATGTCTACTATTGGTCGGACTCCGATACCACCATGTCGTCCTGGCCCGGCGACCCTATGACGCTGGTGGAAGGGACGATCTGGGAAGCAGGGATCTCTCCGGATGCCCAATATGTGATCTTCAACAACGGGACAGAACAGACAGCTGATCTGACGCTGCCCAGTGGGTTCGACCTTTACAGCGGCGGTGCCTGGAGCGTGTATGACACCTGCAGCCATAGTTACGACGATGGTGTGATCACTACGGAGCCTGGATGCACCACTGAGGGCGTCAAGACCTTTACCTGTACCGCCTGTGGCGAAAGCTATACGGAGGTGGTAGATGCTGCAGGCCATCACTTTGTGGATGGTGTGTGCAGCGTTTGTAACGCTGTGGAAGCGTGCGATCAGCATATCTGGGATGAGGGCGTCGTGACGCAGGAGCCTACATGCTGGGTCGCCGGTGTCAGGACTTTTACATGTACCGCGTGCGGATCTACCCAGACGGAGTCGATCGCAGCAGGACATGATCTTTATGTTTCCCAGGTGATCGAGCCCACCTGCACTAAGACCGGCAAGGAGTACACCAAGTGTACCCGTTGTGCCTACTCCTACGACCGGACGCTGCCTAAGATCGATCACAGCTACGATATCCCCGGTGAGACGGTGGAGGTCAGCTGCACCTCGGATGGGTATACGGTCTATTCCTGCTCTGGTTGTGGCGCGACTCAGAATGGGGACATCATCTATCACACAGGTCACAGTTGGGAAGGGGAGACCTGTACCGTGTGCGGCACTGTGTGTCAGCACAGCTATGTGGATGGGATCTGCTCCGGCTGTGACGATGGTGGCCCGGCGTATGTCCAGGGGTGGTATGAGATCGGGAACGCTGCCCAGCTTTATTGGTTCGCCGATCAGGTCAATGGAGGCAACGGTTCCATTTGTGGCCGTCTGGTCGCGGACATCGATCTGGGTGGAGCCAGCTGGGTCTCCATGGGCTATTATTGCAGCGATACGTTGGAACCGGATACGGTGCCTTACACCGGCACCTTCGACGGTCAGGGCCATATCGTCAGTGATTTCGTCACCGCCGGGACGGATAACGAGGGGCTGTTCGGCTATTGCAGCAGCGCTACGATCCGGGACCTTGGGGTGGTGGGCGCGAAGGTCACCGGCTGGCGAGCCGGTGCGGTGGCTGGGTATGCTTTGACCTCTACTGTGACGAATTGCTTCGCCAAGGATTGTGTGATCACCGGCACTACCTCCAATTCTGTTGCCCTGTCCTCCGGGACGGTGTACATCGCACCTGTGGCTGGTCCCCAGGGCGGCATCGTGCGCAACTGCTATGCGGTGGACTGCGTGCTGGTGGATGGGACGGATCTGGAGGTCTACACTTCTCCGGTGGGCGGTGTGGATACCCAGAATGGATACTACTGCAATGTCACTGCGGATGGGTTCTCTTCTGTGCGCAATTCCACGGAGGTGACCATGGAGCAGCTGGCTAGCGGTGAGGTGACGTATCTGCTGAACGTGGGAGTCACCGACGGGACCCAAGGATGGTATCAGACCTGCGGCGTCGGTATGCCTGGGCATACCGGTGAGACGGTGTATCAGGTGACGGACTGCGGCGGAAATGTGGGCTATAGCAATCAGGATGGGGATCTGGGGCACGACTATGTGGACGGCGTGTGCAGCATCTGCGGCGCAGTGGATGCTGGATCCGTGGTCCAGCCTTCCCTGACTCTGGACTACGGCACTGTCAGCTTCGAGAGCGAGATCCTGTACAATATCTACTTCAATGCGTCTGACCTGGACAGCGTGGTGGAGATGGGCATGATCACCTTCGATTCTCAGCTGACGGATGGGACCATCGACGATGCGGTGGCGGTGTATTCCAACTATTCCACCGACGGTACTCTGTATATGGTGGCGACAGACGGGGTCGCGGCGAAGCGGATGGCGGATCAGATGTGGTTCAAGATCTATGCGAAGCTGTCTGACGGTTCTTACGTCTACACCGACCTCAACTACTATTCCGCTGTTCGGTATGCTACGTCCATCCTGGAGCGGGACTCCAGCAGCGACTACATGAAGGCACTGGTGGTGGCCATGCTGAACTACGGTGCCGAGGCCCAGCTGTACTTCGGTCACAACACCGACGCTCTGGCCAACGCTTCCCTGACCGACGAGCAGAAGGCACTGAACGTGGCTTATGACGAGTCCCTGGTGGCGGACGTGGTGACCGCGGATGCTACCAAGAGCGCCAACTTCGTGTATACTTCT
>JAFTKE010000065.1 GCA_017456045.1 Oscillospiraceae bacterium | reverse complement strand
GGTGTAGGAATCGGGATCCGTGGTATCGTAGTAGGCATGGAAGGTGGTGTAACTGCCAGAGCTGGAAGCCACGGAATAGTAGGAATCGGTGTAACACCAGTGGTAATACAGATAGCCCACCACAGCATCGGAGTTGACCACTGTCTTGGCCGTGGAAGATTCAGAAGCCGTGACCTTGGAGGACTTCTTGTTGTACTGGGTATACAGGCTGCTGCTGGTGGAGAAGCCAGAGGGCCATTCAGACACATACTTGATAGAACCGGTGCCGCTCTGCACCCAGGCGCTGGACTTCAGGGTGTAACCCGTGGGAGCAGTGGCGCTGGAGGAAGTCTGGGTCTGGTAATCGGAGTAGCGATACTGGGTCTGGCTGTTGAAGAGGCTGGCATCCATACCGGCGGGGATCTCCTCGATCCAGGAGGAAGCCATCTGGTCGGCGGTCATGGAGTAGCTGTCGCCGCAGGAGCCGCAGGTCATGGTGTACTTGGCATAAGCAGAGCAGGTAGCCTCGGTCTTGGTCATATTATAGCTATGGCCGGTGGCGCTGATCGTCACAGTCTCCACGTCGCCGCAGGCGGAGCAGGTCCGCTTCTGGTAGCCGTCGGCAGTACAGGTAGCACCCACGGTGGTCCAGCTGCCGTAGGAGTGTCCGTCAGCGCCGGTGGAGGTCTCGTTCACCAGACCGCAGGTGGAGCAGGCCTGGACAGACACCCCGGGAGCGGTACAGGTCCCCTCCTCCACCACGGTGGTGGTATAGGAATGGCTGCAGGAGGACTGATCGACACTGGAGGACACCACCACGAAATATTCCTCCACCAAAGAGATGGTGCCGGTGTTGGACTTCAGCGTAGTAGCGCCATCAGCGTAATAGTTGGTGTAAGTACAGCTGATCGCATAAGTATGGTTACCGGTGGGCACGGAGTTGAAGGCCGTGTTATAGTCGATGGTGCTGTCATCCAGAGTATAGGAGAAGCTGCCCACATCGTCGGAATAACCGGTGACCTTGGTGCCGGAGGTGCCAAAACCGTCATGGACCCACACGGCGGCAGTATCGATCCGGTTGTACTTGGATGCGATCTTACCGGTGACATAGAAGATGTTGCCAGACACATGACCGTTAGGGGTATCATAGTCAGTGATACCGATATCGGAGGTGATCTGCTCCACATACTCCGCCTCACCGCCGTAGATATAGCCGGTCTCACCACTGGAGGTGGTGACACGGTACCAGTAGTTGCCGTAGCTGTTCTGATACAGGCCGGTGGCAGTATAGGTCTTGCCGGTGGAGACAGTCTCCAGAGTGGCGCACTCGTCCACGGTGCCCACGCTGCAGGGCTGGGAGTTGACCACAGTGTCGTCCTGGGTGACCTTGATCTTGCAGTGGGCAGGATAGTAGGTACACTCGGACACATAGTCGAAGTCCGCATTGGCACGGGCAGAGGTGGAATAGGCGGTGATACCGGTGATATCGCCCTTGGTATACAGCTCCATCATCGAGCCACTGCCGTACTCAGTGCCGTCGGGGCTCAGGATGCCCAGCTGACGGTCGATGACATAGTAGCCGGTGTTGGTGTAGTAGCCGGGATGAGAGCCATAGCTGTAGCAGCGCTGGGTGCCGTCATAGGCGTTGAAGGTGATGCCGACGACGGTCTTCATGAAGGTGTTGTACTCGTTGGAGCTGTTGGCACCATAGCCGATCAGCTGGCAGCCCATGGAGTTACCGCCATAGGACAGAGAGTAGTTGACACCACGAGTGTGGATGTTGATGCCGTTACAGGCAGCGCTGTAACCGGTGGTGCCATCATAGGGGGTATACCAACCGGTGGAGCAGGTGGTGGTATGGGCAGCATAGTTACCGTTGTGGTCCACGGTGGTCATCTTGTAGATGCCGTCCAGGATCGTGGTAGAGCCGCTGGTCTCATAGCCAGGGGTGACGTAGTTGGCGTCATCGGGCAGAGAGCAGCACTTCTCGCTGTAGAAAGCGATGTAGGCATTCCCGCTGGAATCCATCTGCACCACGATACACACCGCCTGCAAACGGGTCTGGCCGGAGCCATCCGCATAGGCGTAGTCATCGTAGTAGTCCGAGCCGCCCTCGAACATGAACACGACAGAGTTGCCGTTGTTCAGCTGGGACTGCAAGGTAGAACTGCTATTGATGTAATAGCGCATCATCACATCGATGTAGTTCTGACGAGTCGAGTTGGAGATGAAACTCGAGCAGGTCAGAGAGTTGATGCCAGAGACTGCCTCGGCCTCCACTTCCACCTGGGAGACGAAGACAGGCATCAGGCTGAGCATCAGGCAGATGACCAAGATCATCGACCAGATACGCTTCCCATTTTGAGACTTCATAAATGATCCTCCTGTTTCATGATTTCCGATACGGCATCGCCGCATATCCTTACATCATTGATCATACTACAAAATCCCATAAAAATCAAGGATAGTTTGGTGATTTTTCACGATCATTCCATCCCCGAAAAGCCGATGCCGACTGAAAAAAACGTCGCCGGATCCCTGTTTGGCGGGCCGTACACTACAACGCTATGTAGGGAAAGGGCATGCCCTTTCCCTACATGGAGATGCACTCATCTGCCCGACAAACAGGGATTTGGCGAAGTAGATGCGGTCAGACAGCCGAACATCGAAAAACGACGTGCCGATCCCATGCTCTTCGGAGCCTTGGGAATCGCCACGTCGTCTCTGATTCAAGTATCGTCACTTGGTGTGAAATGGATCACCGTATCGGTGATCTCCAGCGCCTTGGGGCGATGGGTGACGATGATCACCGTCTTATCCGTCATAGACCGCAGGTTATCCAGCACCTGCGCCTCAGTGGACTCATCCAGCGCACTGGTGGCCTCGTCCAGCAAAAGGATCGGCCGATCGGAGAAGATCGCTCTTGCGATGGCGATCCGCTGCATCTGGCCTTCCGACAGTCCCGCGCCCCGCTCTCCCAGCTGGGCATCCAGCCCATCGGGAAGCTCCGCCACGAACTGATCGGCGCAGGCGATGGTCAGTGCCCGGCGGATATCCTCCTCCCGCTCCATGGCCTGGGGATCAGCGAAGGTGACCACCTCCCGGATGGTGCCGCTCATGAGCTGGTTGCCCTGGGGGACATAGGAGAACAGCCCCCGCCACCCGGCGGTCAACGGCCGCTCCCCATCGGACCCCACCACATAGCGGGACCCGGAATCCAGCGGATACATACACATGAGCAGCTTCAAAACCGTGCTTTTGCCGCAGCCGGAGGGACCGCAGAAAGCCACATATTCACCCTTGCGGATGGAAAGATCCAGATCCTTCAAGACCGTACGCCGCTCCGCCTCGCCGATGGGCAGATAGGTGAAGTAAGCGTTTCGCAGGCCGATCCGCTCCAGCTTCTGGCGATAGTAGTCGATCATATCCGGCTCCGCCGGCGTGCTGTCCTCCTGATCATACTGCTCCACTTCCATCAGTCGCTCCGCGCTGGCCAGCATAGCGGAATACTTGGGGAAGTAAGCGGAGATATTGGCGATGGGGGCATTGGTCTGGCCCACCAATTGCAGCACCGCGGTGAAGGTGCCATAAGACATGGTCTGGTGCAAGATCCCGTAGCCGCAGTACACCGCACCGAACACATATACGCAGTTCATCACCACAGCGAAGCTGTTGTGGAACATACTGGACACCCGGTTCTTCTTCATCCGGGCATCCTTGTGAGCGTCCATGAGACCCTCCCCCTGCTCCAAAGCAGCTTCCTCCTGACCGAAGGCCCGGAGGATCATCAGGCTTCCCAGCCGTTCTGTCAGGAACACCCGCAGCTTACCATCCGCCAGCTGTACCTTACGGTGCAGCTGCTTCATCAGCGTCCGGAAGATCCAGGTCATGCCGATCACCACCGGCCCGCCCACTACGAAAGCCCAACCAAAGGCTGGCGCGATCGTCAGCAGCAGCACGATGGCAGACACCAGGCGCACCAGGGTGCCGGACACTCCCGGAAGGATGTGGGTCACCGCGTCGGCCACCACCACCGTATCCGAGGTCATGCGATTGAGCCATTCGCCGGAATGGGTGGCAGTGACCGCTCCATGCTCTCTGGTCAGCAGGCTGCGGAACAGCCGTCGCTTGAAGTCGTTCTCGATGACGGAGCGGGTATACTCATCCAGGAACCGGCTGAGGGTCCGAAGCAGGAACTGTCCCACCACCAGGGCCACCAACGCCCCAGCGTAGAGCAAGAATCCCGGCTGATCTCCCGCCATGGCGCAGTCTACCAACGCGCTGAGGAACAGGGCATAGCCCATGCTGGAAGCGCCCAGGACCACCTGGACCGCCATCAGCGCGGCGACATAGCGTTTGGTCCCCTTGGCGACGGAACCGATCCATCGAAGGGTATCTTTATCCCGATTGGTCACGCTCATTTCACGATCTTCCTTTTGATTTTAGCCAAGGTCCTGCCCACCCGGATCAGGAAGGCCCGGACCCAGAAAAAGTCGCACCACAGATGTACATACAACCGGTAGTTCCAGTGCCGGGTGGAGATCTGCTTCTTCCCGTCCCGGATCACGCCGGTGAGGACACCGATGATCCACTCATCCGGCACCCCGAACTCCCGGGTATAGCGGTTGTCACCGCAGATCACATAATCGTGTTCACGCACCTTCAAGATCCGGTGCATGACATATTTCCCGTTAGGACGCTTGTACAGCACGGCGTCCAAACGTTTACAGCGGCCCTGGGGCCGCTGTTCGATCACCATCAGATCTCGTCCCTGGCGCAGCAGGGGCATCATGCTGTCGCCCACGTTGGTGTGGACCAACCTCCCCTGCTCCCGGAGGATCTGCTCAAAGGTGATATCACTCATCCAGAGCTTTGATGGAGCGCAGCTTCGCCACGATCTTGTCCACGTCCGCGCCGATCACCTCAGGGGTGGCGTCATACTTGGCCAGCATCTTCTCGATGATCTGCTCCCGGGTGGTCTCCTCCTTCAGGCAGTCCACGATGAACGCGGCGGTGGGGTTGGAGCGGACCAGCCCAGAGAAACTGGCGGAGCCGGTGGCCACCATGATCTGCTCACCACCCATCTCGTGGGTAACGAATCCTTCTTTCAGCTTCATAATGATGTCCTTCCTTTCATTTCATACCCTGGTAAGCGACCGCAGCCGCCTCCGGGTCCATATTACATCCCAATTCGAAGATGCCCACCCGCTGCACCATCTTCTCCAGCAGGACCAGCAGCTTGGACACCGCCACCGGATCGGGGGGGCGGAAGCTCTGCTGCAGCAGCATGGGCATGGCCTGACGGCCGGTGATGCGCCGGATATGGTTCTCCTCCGCCCGGGTCAGGATACACAGTCCCTTCAGCGGGACCATGATATTGGACCCCAGGGAATGCTTCCCGTTCCAGGGGGTGCCGCATACCATCACCCGATCGTCCTCGATCTTCAGCAGCGGCTTATCGTCATTGACCATCACGGCCCGGTCACCGAACATCTCCCGCCAAAGCCGGGTGTGGGTGGACTTGCCGGTGCCACTCTTGGCGGTGAACAGGAACCCTTCCCCATCCACGCTGATGGCAGAGCCATGGAACAGCAGGGTGTCACGCTGAAGCATCTCCACCGCGATCTTACGGTAGATCGCCAGCGTCTCCAGATACTGATCCGGGAAGCGCCGGGGCGGTCTTCCCTCCAGATAGTCCTCCCGTGCGGTGCGATCACGCTCATAGGCGATGTCGTCCATGCTGGTGGTCACCTGGATGTCCGCCGGAGCGTCGGTCAGATACTTTTCAAAATAAGGCAGGAACGTATCGCTCACAGACCGGATACCCACGTTCGTTCCTGCCAACGCGATCGTAAAATCCAAAATAACAACTCCATCCTTGAAAACAGGCGCCGCTGACGCAGCGCCTGTCCTCAATGCTTCAATTGGTCCGATCAGGACAGGCCGGGGAACAGATCAGAAAAGTCGCTGCTGTCGCCGCTGCCGACACCGCCATTGATCAGGCCGCCACCGCTGGTGGTGATCACGTCCTCGACCTCGAAAGCAACGATCTCCATCTCAGCGATCTCGTAAAACTGCTTCATAGTCCTTACTCCTTCACATTTTATGTTTGGGAATACTCCCATTAGTATCACTATACCACGATCAAAGGATCATTTCAACTGCAAAATCAGATTTTCCCTGATTTTTTCTTCCAACGATCCGTAGGTGCAGGCATCGCTCGTCCTCTGCGGCCCAGTTAGCCCACTGTAGGGCGGGGCCTGACCGGTGCCTGGGCTTCGCCCGGGCACATGGACGCCCCTCTTCGCCGATCACAGGGACGCCGCAGCTCAGACCACTTCGCCGATCGCGAAGCTGCGGGCGGTGCCCTCCACCACGGTCCCATCCAGCGTCGTCCAGCTAGGGACCACAGTGAAGGTAGCATCGAAGGCCCCCTGGGGTATGTTCAACAGGGTGTAAGTGACGAAGTACATGGCATCCGGTCCGAACAGCTGGTCCGCGCTGGAGATCAGAGCCTCCCCTGCCCGGACCTGCTCATACACCGTGTTGCTGGAAAGCGTCTGGGCGGTGCCGCCAACGTCCACCAGGAACGCCACCTGGCTGTACTGCAGCCCATCCACCGCCGTCAGCAGCCGCAGATCCGTTTTTTCGCTCTCAGCGGTAGTCCCGGCAGTCAGCTGGAACTTCACCGTCAACGTCTCCTCGTCCACGAACTTGGCATAGCCCCAGCCGATGGTCCGAGAGGAAGACACGGGTACGGTGCAGTCGATGTCCTGATACCAGCCCGCGAACACATAGCCCTCCTTCTGGGGAGCGGTGTACTCCTCAGCGCGGTAGGGAGCCATGTCCATATAGTTCTCCGGGCGGGTATACTCCGTCTGGGACAGCACAGGCCCGTTGGCGAAATCCACACCGCCGGAGGTGACCACATTGGTCACCGGGTGGGACTGGATGAAGGTCAGATCCTCTGCCACCATGCTCTCGCTGCCCAGCAGCAGCCAGTCCTCGTTCTCATAGCCGGAGACCGCGGGATCGCCGGTGGCCTCCACCAGAGGATCGTTCCAAGTCACGTCCACGCCGTACCAGCCGTCCCCGGCCTGGACATAGTTCCACATATGGGCCTCTGGGGTACCGCCCACCTTACTGATCGCGTCGCCCTCCACCAGGACGCAGCCGATGCCCAGCCGATCGCACAGCACCTTGAAGGCTCTGGCATAGCCCTCACACACCGGTCCCTGGCCATCGGCACCGCCGGACAGGGCACTGACGCACTTCCAGGGAGCCAAGGACACGCTGACGGATGCGGAAACGTTATAGGAATTCGTCTCGGTCAGCACCTTGTTCAGATACCGGATCTGCTCATCGGCAGGGGCCTCCATGGGGCAGTCCGCCAGGATCCGGTCGATGTCCGCGTCCCGCTGCTCCATGGCAGCGGTGATGGCGGTGGGATCGGTGTACTGCTCCTGCCGCAGGTCGAACCCATCCTCCATCAGGATGAAGTTGACCTTCATGGTGTAAGTAGCCGTACCGGTCCCATCCTCATAGTCGTAATCATAGGACGCGCTCCAGGTATACCGGGAATTGCCCGACAGCCAGAAAGTCTCGGGATGATCCCGGTCATAGGCGCTGTACACCGCCACCGCGTAGTCCATGACGGCAGGGAAATTGATGTCGATGTCGGCATAGATCGCCTCCACCGCCTTGTCCGAGACGCTCTCCCCGCTGGCATAGGTGAAATCCACATCATTGGTCACCGTGGTCAAATGGTACATATGCCGTCCATTGTAGGCAGTCACCAACGTAGGATCGCTGAGGACCCCGCCAGCTCCATCCTGCTTCTCCAGCCACTGATAAAAGGACGTACACCAGTCAGGAAGCTCCGCCAGCCGGTCGATCCAGCGGATATAGTTCCCCTCCGCCAGCTGGGGCCCCTCCCCCACCACGTTCCCGGCGGACTGATGCACCTGTTCCGACTGAAGATAGCCCCTCTGATCCAGCGTACCGGACCCGGAAAGGGCCAGTACCTGGGCAGGGACCAGCGATAATACCAACGCAAGCACGATCAAAATGGTCAAAAACTTCCTGGATCTCGACATATGATACACCTCCAAAGTTCCTCGAAGCATCCTTCGATATAGATGGCTTTATCATATCATCAAACACCCGGATCGTAAAGAAAAAACCACGAAACTTACCCCACGCGATCTGTCAAGAGTACCTAAAATAAGATGCTGTAGATCATCGTTTTGCGGCGCAGCCGCATCCCTTCCCCCGGGGGGAAGGTGGCCGAGCGAAGCGAGGTCGGAAGAGGAATGCGGGCAGTAACATAAAAGTTCAGAAAACCTATCAGACTTGCTGAAACGCTGAACGATGATCCAGGTCTATACTGCCCCAAACCCTTCACGTCGCCGCCCGCATTCCCCTTCCGCCCCAGTGTGCGCACTGGGGCACCTTCCTCCC
>JAFTKE010000064.1 GCA_017456045.1 Oscillospiraceae bacterium | reverse complement strand
TTGGGGCGGGATAGACCTAGATCATCGTTCAGCGTTTCAGTAAGTCTGATAGATTTTCTGAACTTTCATGTTACTGCCCGCATTCCCCTTCCGACCTCGCTGCGCTCGGCCACCTTCCCCCCGGGGGAAGGCATTGCGGCTACGCCGCTAAACGATGATTTACGGGTCTATCTACATGTTGGGCTTGGGGTCACTTTGGGGGCAGGTCCTTGGTGGCGGGGCCGTCCAGGAGCTTGCCGTCTTCTGCGAAGCGGGAGCCGTGGCAGGGGCAATCCCAGGTGCGCTCCTGGGGGTCCCATTTCAGGGCGCAGCCCAGGTGGGGGCACCGGGGGCGGGTGGGGGTCAGCAGGTTTTTGGTGGTCTCCAGGATGTTGGACAGCAATTGGGGACGGAAGATGGTCCGGCTGGGGTCGAAAAGGGAGGTCCAGGGGGAGGGGATATCCCGGATCAGATCTGTCAGGAGCATGGAGGCGATCATGGAAGAGGTCATGCCCCATTTGTTGTAGCCGGTGGCCACGAACAGGTCCGGAGTCGATCGGCTGTAACGGCCGATGTAGGGTAGGCCGTCTAGGGTCATGCAGTCCTGAGTTGCCCAGCGGTGGCGGACGGCGGCATCGGGATAGTACGCCCGGGCCTGGGCTTCCAGGTGGTCCCAGCCGCCGCCGGGGTGGCCGGTGCGATGGCTGGCTCCGCCCAGGAGCAGCAGATCGCCGCTATCCCGGAAGGAGAGCCCGTTCTCCTGGATGTCCCGGTACATCCCGCCTACCTTGGGGGCGTTCTCCAGGGCCAGCACATAGGAACGGTGCTGGTATTGCTTCAGGAAATATCCGCCGTGCTTGTTGATGATCGGGAAATGGGTGGCTATGATGATCTTCTCGGCGCGGATCTTCCCTTGGTCGGTGTAGACGGTATCCCCTTTGATGCTACGGGCAGGGGTCCGCTCCCGGATGTTGAGGCCCTGGGCTAGCTGGGACAGCAGCTTCAAGGGATGGAACTGGGCCTGGTCCCGGAAGCGTATCGCACCGATCACCGGGAAGGGCAGGGGCAGCTCTTCCACGGTCCCGGCGGGGATCCCCAGACGCTGTAGGGCGGCAAGCTCCTGCTCCAGCTCCGGGGAGGGCTGGGTGGCGTAGAGGAAGCTGTCCTTATGCTCCAGGTCGCAGGGGAACTGCCGGGCCAAGGTCCGGTAGGCGTCCAGGGCCGCTTCGTTTGCTCGCCAGTAGGCGCGGGAGGTGTCCTCGCCGAAGCGCTGGACGAGACTGTGGTAGATCGCCCCGTGTTGAGCGGTGATCTTGGCGGTGGTGTTGCCGGTGGTGCCCTGGGCGATCTGGTCTGCTTCGATCAGCAGGTAGTCGATCCCCGCCTGGGCAAGACGATGGGCGCACAGCAGCCCGGTCAGACCGCCGCCTACGATCAGCACGTCGGTGTGGGCATCCTGGTCCAGGGCAGGGAAGCGGGGGAGGGGCGTGTCGGTTTTCCATAATGAGCGCTGCATATCATCACCAAGGTCAGTATGCACAGTTTGGGCGGGAAATAGACTGAGGAAAGATGAAATATGGGCTGTTTCACGGTGACGTGAGACAGCCCATATTTCATCGATAGGGGCGACCATCGGTCGTCCGAAAGCTGGCGTGGAGTACATGGATCGTATTCGCGGACGATCGATGCTCCCTACGGGTCAGTGCGTCAGTCGGCGGGGAAAAGCAGCTGGACCACCTCTTGGGCGGACATTTGGCGCAGGCCCTCCTTGTCGTCCAGCATCACGTCGCTCCAGCGCAGGGCGGAGGACTGGGTCAAGTAGCTGTAAGGGCGGGCGCTGTGGGGATAGCGGGTATACCAGTCGGGGTAATGCTCCGCCATGATCTGCTCTGCCAGGGCGGTGGCCTGGGTGGAGCTGCCGTCGGGAGCGGTGGTGCCGCTGAACATCACGCCAGGCGGACTGGCGTGGAGCAGCAGGACGCTGCCGTCGTCGCACATCCCCACCACGATCCAGCAGTGGCCGGACATACTCATGATGTCGCCGGGGACCCAATGGGTCACGCGCTCTGCCGGGATGTATTCTCCCAGGCCCCGGTCGGATAGCTGCTGGGCCATCTTCGTGGAGGAGCAGACATAGCCGGGACGGCCGTCGCTGGTCTCCAAGGTATTATACACCGCCCAGCCGATGTAGCCGGAGCAGTCCAGACCATCGTGGATCTGGTAGCGGGTCTCTTTATGATCATAGTAGGCGTCCTGTTCATCCGCGAAAGCGGCCCACTGAGAGGGGAGACCAAGGGTCACGGCTTCGATGCCGGCACCGGTGTCCTCCTCGTTCCAGCCGCCACCCCAGACGTACATGGTACTGCCAACGGGCTGCGTGGCGGTGGTCAGGAAGTCCAGGATGGACACGGTGTCAGGCTCCGGTGGGACGGTGGTCTCCGGGGGCGGAGGCTCGGTGGTGGGCGGTGTGGTAGTCTGAGTCGTGGGGGCGGTGGTGACAACGGTGGCTGGCGGGGCCTCCTGGGCGCATCCGGCGCAGGCCAGGGCCATCAGGACCGCTATGGTCGGTGCGATGATCCGTTTCAGCATGGCTTGATCTCATTCCTTTTGTAGTATCTTGTCGAATGATATCACGGACCTGAGGCAGAAGTCAATGGGGGAGAGGGATCTCTGTTTGGTGTGTACCGCATCTACCCGTCAAACAGGGATCTGATTGCATGGGCCTCTGCTCCGTCGATACTATACTTGGGGCGCGTTTTAGTCCGTCGTAATCACTGAATTACGGCGGATATTTTTGTGAAAAACTCTGAAAAAGTGCTTGACAAATGGTTGTAACGGTGGTATCATAATCGAGCGTGTGTAGGGATACTATGCGCGTATGCGATGATGCGGGAGATTGCGTCCGAAGAGGGCGGTAACTTCCGCGGAGTATGTCCGGTCATCGGGCGGCTGAACTGCTTCTGGTTCGCGCGGCGTATATCGCTGCGGCAGAAGAACGGTCGGCTTGCGTCGGCCATTTTTCATGGCTCGGAATGATACGCACGGCGGCGTGAACGAAAGCGGTTCGACCGTACCCAGACACCCACGCAAACTGAGTACGAAAAATTAGGAGGAAAACAACCATGGCAAACCAGGAAATGATCCGGATCCGGCTGAAGGCTTACGATCATCAGCTGATCGACTCCAGCGCGGCCAAGATCGTGGAGACCGCTAAGCGCAACGGCGCTGCTGTTTCCGGCCCCATCCCGCTGCCCACCAAGAAGGAGGTCGTCACCATCCTTCGCGCTGTCCACAAGTACAAGGACTCCCGTGAGCAGTTCGAGCGTCGCACCCACAAGCGTCTGATCGACATCCTCAACCCCAACCAGAAGACCGTCGAGGCTCTGATGAGCCTGGATCTTCCCGCTGGTGTTGAGATCGAGATAAAGCTGTAATTCCTATACATTATAAATAGGAGTTACCGCTGCCCGCACTGTCTGGCATCGGGCGGACGGGTCATGTCGGCGGCTTACCCAATGGGCTGTCGACCAATAACC
>JAFTKE010000063.1 GCA_017456045.1 Oscillospiraceae bacterium | reverse complement strand
GGACGGGATCGAAGCTACTGACAGTGATCGCCTCGGGGGTATCGTCGATGATCACATCGACACCGGTGAAGGTATCGAGAGTGCGGATGTTCCGACCCTCACGGCCGATGATACGGCCCTTCATCTCGTCGTTGGGCAGGGGCACCACGGAAACGGTGACCTCCGCCGCGTGATCGGCGGCACAGAGCTGGATGGCGTTGGAGAGGATCTCCCGGGCCTTCTCATCGGCCTCGTCCTTCAGCTGGGCCTCGATCTCCTTGATCTTCATGGCGGACTCGTGGCGGACCTCGTCCTCCACGCTCTGCAGCAGGTAGGCTTTAGCCTGCTCCTGGGTCAGACCGGAGATCTTCTCCAGAGTCTCCTGCTGCTCCTTGCAGATCTCGTCGGCCTTAGCCTGGGTATCTGCCACCTTCTGGAGCTTCTTGGCAAGCTCCTCTTCCTTCCGCTCGAAAGCGTCGGTCTTCTTGTCCAGAGTCTCTTCCTTCTGCTGCAGCCGACGCTCCTGCTTGCTCAGCTCGGCGCGGCGCTCTTTGACTTCCTTTTCGTACTCTGTGCGCGATCTATGGATCTCTTCCTTGGCCTCGAGAAGCAATTCTTTCTTCTTGCTCTCGCCGCCACGGATGGCTTCGTTGATGATCCGGGTCGCCTCCGCTTCCGCAGAGCCGATCTCCCGCTCAGCTACCTTCTTGCGATAGGTCATGCCGGAGATAAAACCGACACCGATGCCCACGACGGCAGCTACGATGATCAAAATAACAGTAATGATAGGATCCATGTCCTGCAACGCACCTCCTTCTTAAAAAAATCTACCTCATCGAAGGGGTGGCGTTAGGCCACATGTGTGAAATTTGTGAGATATCCGCCGCATTGGAGCGGCAATGTAAAGCACAAGCTCGAACGCCATGGGGCGAAAAACGCATATCCCCCCGACGAAAGCGGGGTCATCATGAAACTCCGACCCAGAGGAAAAACTGGGGCAGAGTACAACATACCGTATACATTTTACACAAAGACCGCCTGATCGTCAAGCACTTTGGAACAAAAAAACCTGTAATTTACAGCAGATTTTCGACGATCAGCCCAAGATCCGGGTCGTTGACAATGGGTGGCGATCGTGGTAGAATCAGAAACGAGTCAGTGGATGGCTAAACTATCGACTGCATACGCGGGCATGGTGGAATTGGTAGACTCGGTGGATTTAGGTTCCACTGCGGAAGCGTGCAGGTTCGAGTCCTGTTGCCCGCACCAAAGAAAAAGCACCCTGACAGGGTGTTTTTTCTTTTGGTAAGAGGCAGCAGGACTCGAACCCATCCAAATGCGGCGCGGACGAGCGCCGCCGGCGAGGGCTAGACCGAGCCGCTCATACTTTTTCGCCAGCGGCGAAAATGCAGATCGAGTCCTGTTGCCCGCACCAAAGAAAAAGCACCCTGACAGGGTGCTTTTTTGGTGCGGTGGCACACTTCACTTTCCGTCGTTCGGTTGGATATGGACATTTCCTGATATTCTGCTATAATGTCCCTGAAAACGAAAAAGAAAGAGACGGGATGGAAGATGAGCGAGTTTTTCGGGTTCGGAGGATATCAGCGGCAGCCGGAGGGGTATTTCTCCTGGCAGCATCTGACCTTCGTCAGTTGTTTGATGGTGGTGATGGTGGTCCTGGCGGTGGTGCTGGGCAGGCGGTATGCCAAAAGGCCCATGGAACGCAAGGACCGGGTGCTGCTGGTGGCGGCCATTTTGATCGATGGCTTCGAGATCTTCAAGATCGTGATGTTCTGCCTCCGTAGCCGCGACCCTATGGGCTGGACCCATGATCTGCCGCTGTTCCTGTGCAGCATCCAGCTGATCACCATCCCCATGGCTGCCCTGTGCAAGGGCAGGCTGAAGGAAGCGGCGCTGGACTTCGTTTGCATCTTCGGCGTGCTGGGCGCGGTGCTGGGGACCTATTTCGCCGGGCAGAACTATGCGGCCTATCCGGTACTGAGCCTTGACAACGTGGTCTCGGGCATCACCCATTCGATCTCCGGCTTCACATCGTTGTACATCATGATCTCCGGCATGGCCAGCATGAAAAAGGAGAACGTTTGGATCACCTTCACGATCCTGCTGGGCTTCTGCGTGGCGGCCTATGTGGCCAATGTGGCGCTGGAGTGCAATTATATGTTCCTCATGGCAGGCGACGGCACCCCTTATGACATCCTCTTCGACCTGCTGGGCGGCCATCCGGTGCTGTACCCCCTGGGGGTGGTGGCGCTGTTCGTGGTGTATATCCTGATCTTCTACGCCATCTTCTCCCGCATCCGCGCCGGGAAAAGAGTGCCGTGCTGATAGCCAGCCATACCCGTGTCATCGCGAGCAGACCCCTTCGGACGAGCTGCTAAAGCTGTCTTGACGTATCCCATGGTCGAATCCCTGTTTGTCGGACAGATGCGCTCACACCTTGCCCCCCTCATTTATGAGGGGGCGAGGCGTGTGGAGCAGCTGCCCTTCGAGGGAGCCTTGGCCTGGGGATGTGTTGCATTTTTTCCATATCTGTGCTATGATCACAGCAGAAAATGTGACAGGAAGGGCTTTCTATGGAACGAAACGACCCCCTATATCGTGACTTTTGCGCCATCTTGCGGGAAGAGCTGCGGCCTGCCATGGGCTGCACCGAGCCGATCGCTCTGGCCTATGCCGATGCCAAGGGACGGCAGCTGCTGGGCGACCTGCCGGAGCAGATCCTGGTGGAGGTCAGCGGCAACATCATCAAGAACGTCAAGAGCGTGGTGGTGCCCAATACCGGCGGCCTGCGGGGGATCGCCGGGGCGGTGTGCGCCGGCGTGGTGGCAGGAGATCCGGACAAGGAGCTGGAGGTGATCGCCCAGGTATCCCCCCAGGACCGGCAGCGGCTCCATACATTTATGGAGCAGGTACAGCTTCAGATCCGGCCCGCCACCTCGGAGCTGGTGTTCGACATCCAGCTGACCCTGACCCGGGGAGGGGACACCGCCCGGGTGCGGATCGCCAACCACCACACCAACATCGTCCATCTCAGCCGCAACGATCAGATCATCCTGGATCTGAGCGTGGCGGAATGCTCCGAGGATCGGCTGACGGACCGGTCCAGCCTGACCATCGAAAGGATCGTGGACTTCGCCGACACGGTGGACATCCGGGATGTGGGGGACCTCATCCTCCGCCAGATCCGGCAGAACATGGCGATCGCCCGGGAGGGCCTGCGGGGGGACTGGGGGGCCAACATCGGCTCCGTGATCCTGAAGCGCCAGGGGGACACCCTGGGGAAGCGGGCCAGCGCCTATGCTGCCGCGGGATCTGACGCCCGGATGAGCGGGTGTGAGATGCCGGTGGTGATCCTCTCCGGCAGCGGCAACCAAGGGATCACTGCCAGCGTACCGGTGGCGGTGGTGGCCCAGGAGCTGGGCGCATCCGAGGAGGAGCTGATCCGGGCAGTGGTGGTCAGCGATCTGGTGACGATCCACCAGAAGACCGGGATCGGGCGGCTGTCCGCCTACTGCGGCGCGATCAGCGCCGGCTGCGGGGCCGGGGCCGGGATCGCCTACCTGCGGGGCGGGCGGGTCCACGCAGTGGCCCATACGGTGGTCAATGCCATCGCGATCCTCTCCGGCACGATCTGCGACGGGGCCAAGCCCTCCTGCGCCGCCAAGATCGCGGCGGCAGTGGACGCCGGACTTTTGGGCTACGATATGTATCTGGAAAAGCAGCAGTTCTACGGTGGTGACGGCATCGTCACCAAGGGCGTGGACAAGACCGTCACCAACGTGGGCCGTCTGGCAAGAGAGGGCATGAAGGAGACGGACAAGACCATTTTGAAGATCATGCTCAGCGATGGATGCTGAGCGCAGGAAATACACAGGGGACGGTTCTGTGTGTGGTATCACACACAGAACCGTCCCCTGTGTACTAGTTATAGCGGCATCTTCTTGATCTTGGCGTAGGCTCTGGGGTATTTGGGCGGGGTGGGCTTGACCTTTCGCAGGACGATCACCGAGTGGGCGGTGCCGTCCACCGGGAAGTCCAGGACCTGCTCTAAGCGCAGGCCCAGCTTTTCGATCGCCCCTTTGGCTTCCGCCAGCTCCTCCCGGGCCGCAGCGCCCTTCATAGCCAGCACCGCGCCGCCTACTTTGACGAAGGGGGCGGTCAGCTCCAGCAGCACGTTCAGCCGTGCCACGGCCCGGCTGGTGGCGTAGTCGAAGGTCTCCCGGCAGGAGGCGGCGTGTTCCTCGGCACGGGCGGTGACGCAGGTAGCCTGGACCCCCAGCTGCGGTAAGATCCGCTCCAGCCATGCCATCCGCTTGCCCAGGGAATCCAGCAGCGTCACGTCCGCTTCCGGGCAGCCGATCTTCACCGGCACGCCGGGGAAACCTGCGCCGCAGCCCACGTCGATCAGCCGCTTGCCTTGCAGGTCCGCTGCTTTCAGGACGCTGAGGCTGTCCAGCAGATGGAGCTTGGCCACCTGGTCCGGCTCAGTGATGGCGGTCAGGTTCATGACCTTGTTCTGCTCCACCACCGCTTCGCCGAAGGCGCACAGCTTCCGGCAGGTATCCTCCGCCAGCTCCAGCCCCAGCTGGGGCAGTCCGGCGGTCAGGGTCTCATACATCATGGTCAGTCCTCCAGCGCGCCCACGATGCCGCTCAGGTCCACCTGGCTCTCATCGTAGGGATCGAAGGCGGATTCGGCCTCGTCCTTCTGGGCGGGCAGCACCACTTCCTGGATGTGCCAGCTCACCAGCAGGTCGCAGACCTGCCCGTAGGACAGGACGCCGGCCTCATCGCCGCTGGTCTTGATGTAGGCATCGTTGACGGAGGACGCCAGGTCGGAAGCGCCCTCGTCCCGATGCTCCGCGAAGAACCGGGCGTAGGAGACCAGATCATGGCGCAGGAACTGGTTCTCACCGGTGGTGATCCGGGCCGCTGCCGCGGCGGCTTCGGGAGAGGACACCGCCTGCAGGGCATCGAAGCAATAGCGATATGCCATGAAATAGGCGGAATACTGGAATTCCTGGCTGGGATTGACCCGGCAGGCCAGGAACGCGGCGAAATTGGCGTCCTGCTCCACGGCGATGCACATCCGGTGGGCCATCTCATGGCACATGGTGAAGGGCAGCGCCACATCCGGGATCTGGGGGTTCACCGCCGCCTCACCGGTCAAGGGCATGGTGACGCCGGTGATGCCCATAGAGGTATACATATCCGCCCAGCCCAGCTCCTTGACGGGGCTCAGATCTCCGGCGAACACAGAGAAGGAATAGTCGTAGGTCAGGGTCTGGAAGCCCTCCCCGGCCTGGGAAGCCAGAGTATCGAAATCGGCGAAGATCACATCACCGTCCGCGTCACGGGACATCTGGGAAGCCAGATCACCGGCCAGATCCCGGTAGTACACCGTGGCCTCCTCCAGCTCCTCCAGGGTATAGCCGGTGACGTTCAGACGCACGTCCTCGGCAAGGGGACCGGCCTGGTAGTTCAGACCGTAGATGCAGGTGTGGAGGAAGTAGATCGATACCGCTCCGGTCAGCACCCAGCCCAGCCAGCGGATCAGGTTGCCCCGCAGCACCAGCAGCAGCACCAGACTGGCCAGCACCAGCACCACCAGCACCACCACCGCCACCTGCCAGACCAAAAAGTCCACGCCACCGCTCCAGCCGGTGAGGAAGCCCTGCACCGTCCGGGTCAGGTAAGGATAGACCATGTCCACCAAAGTGGTATACTTCTTGGAAAGCTCGATCAGCGCCCAGGTGATCGCGCCCAGAATCGCGGCGGTGAGATAGCCGAACCAATATTTCAAAAGGATACGCCTCCTTTTCACAAAAAGGTTATAAGCTTTAGTATTATAACACACTTTCCCCGGATCGTCTGCCCCCAAATTATTAAATTTTTCATGAAGCCCCAAGGGATTTACATTTTTCCGGCGGTGGTGTATGATGGACTCAGGAACGATTCCAACGCAACGTAGGGAAAGGGCATTCCCTTTCCGAAGGACACAAAAACGTCATTGTCCGCAGAGCGCATGCGCTCTGCGGCGGAAAGGGCATGCCCTTTCCCTACATTATCCATAAACGGAGGATACACATATGGGATTCGGTACGAAAAAACTGGGCTTTGGCTTCATGCGGCTGCCCATGGTGGGCGAAGAGGTGGACATCCCCCAGTGCATCCAGATGGTGGATCTATATATGGAGAAGGGCTTCCGGTATTTCGATACCGCCCGGCCCTATCTCAAGGGCAAGAGCGAGCTGGCGCTGAAGGAGTGCCTCACCAGCCGCTACCCCCGGGAGGATTACTTCCTGGTGGACAAGCTGTCCCACAGCTGTTTCTCGGCTCCTCAGGACATCGAACCCTTCCTGGACAGCCAGCTTTCTGCCCTGGGGGTCGAGTATCTGGACCTGTACCTGCTCCACGCCATGGATGAAGAATATCACGAAGAATATTTGGAAAAGTCCGTCTATCCCGAGGTAAGACGGCTGAAACAGACGGGGAAGTTCCGGCATCTGGGTATGTCCTTCCACGACAGCGCCCAGGTGCTGGATAAGATCCTGACGGACCTTCCCGAGATCGAGGTGGTGCAGATCCAGCTGAACTATCTGGACATGGAGGACCCCAGGGTCCAGAGCCGGGCCTGCTATGAGGTCTGCCGGAAGCACGGCAAGCCCATCTTGATCATGGAGCCGGTGAAGGGCGGCGCGTTGGCGGATATCCCATCGGATGCTGCCCAGCGGATGACCGGCGGCAGCCCCGCCAGCTATGCGATCCGATTCTGCGCCTCCCTGCCGGGGGTGGCCATGGTGCTGTCGGGCATGAGTACCCTTTCCCAGGTGGAGGACAACGTCTCCTTCATGGCGGACTTCCAGCCTTTGACAGAAGCGGAGCAGCAGATCGTCGCCTACGCCCGCACCGCCTACCAGGCCCAGAACAAGATCCCCTGCACCGCCTGCCGCTACTGCACCGACGGCTGCCCCGCTTCCATCGACATCCCCGCTGTCTTCGCCGCCATGAACGAAAAGACCGGCGGCGAGGTATTGGAACAGGCGAAAACCTGCGTCGGCTGCGGCCAATGCGAAGCCATCTGCCCCCAGAAGCTGCAGATCCGGGCGCTGCTGGAAAAGGCCACAACGACCTGACCATGCCCTTTCCCTACATTACGTGATAAGAGCCGACTTTTAGCGCAGTAACATAGGAGGACATCCATATGATGACATCGACCATATTCGGCTCCCCGATCGATACCGGGGCGATCACGGCGGATATCCCCGTGACGAAGGACGTGGCCCACTTCCGGGTGTCGGTCACGCAGAAGCATACCATCTTCACATATCCCTTAGACACGGACGATCTGGTCTACGGCTTGGGGGAGACCATGGGCCGGGTGAACAAGCGGGGCGGACGGTACACCAGCTTCAACACCGACACCGCCGAGCATGAGGACTCCAATCCCTCCCTCTACGCCTCCCACAATTTCCTGATCGTCTGGGGCAAGGAGACCTTCGGCGTGTTCTTCGACACCCCCGCCAAGGTGGAGTTCCAGATCGACTACCAGGGCTCCGGCGAAGTCCGGGTGGAGTGCCATACCCGGGACCTGCGGCTATATCAGATCGACGGGGACGGCCCCTACGCCATCACCCGGACCCTTTTGAAAGCGATCGGGCCGTGCTACCTGCCGCCCTTGTGGGCTTTCGGCTACGGTCAGAGCCGATTCGGCTATGCCAAGGATCAGGACTTCCGGGACGTGGCCAAGGGGCACGCCGATAACGACCTCCCCCTGGACTACATCTGCATGGACATCGACTATATGGACGGTTTCAAGGATTTCTCCGTGGACGAGAAGGACATCCCGGACCTGAAGGGCCTTGCCGAAGAGATGAAGGAGCAGGGGATCCATCTGGTGCCGATCGTGGACGCGGGGATCAAGGTGGAGCCGGGGGACCCGGTGTACGAGTCCGGCGTGAAGGGCGGCCACTTCTGCCGCAACGTGGAAGGGGGCCTGTTCCAGGCGGGAGTATGGCCCGGCATGACCCATTTCCCGGACTTTTTCCAGGAAAAGACCCGGAAATGGTTCGGTTCTCAGTACAAATTCTACACGGATCGGGGCATCGAAGGCTTCTGGAACGACATGAACGAGCCTGCGATCTTCTACAGCGAATACACCCGCCCCAAGCTGGGGAAATGGACCTTCGTGCTGGACATCCTGTTCGGCAAATACCGCAAGGAGAAGAAGGCGCGGGACATGATCCGGGACTACAAGTCCTTCTTCCATAATATAACGGGTAAACGTGTCCGTCACTACGATGTCCACAACCTGTTCGGCGCGCTCATGACCCGCTCCACATCGGAAGGGCTGCGTGACCTTCTGCCCCACCGCTACCTGCTGTTCTCCCGCTCCTCCTACATCGGCGCGGGGCGCTACGGCGGCGTATGGACCGGGGACAACACCTCCAAATGGGAGCATCTGATGCTGAACGTTCGGCATATGCCGTCGCTGAACATGTGCGGCTTTTTGTACGCCGGCGCGGACACCGGCGGCTTCATGGGCGACTGCGACCGGGAGCTGCTGCTGCGGTGGCTGGCCTTCTCGGCCTTCACCCCCCTGATGCGCAACCACACCGGGAACTTCACCAAAAACCAGGAGGCCTACCGCTTCGAAGGGCAGGATGATTTCCGCAGCATCCTCTCCCTGCGCTACCGGCTGCTGCCCTACATCTATTCTGAGTACATGAAAGCGGCCCTGACGGGGGATATGTACATGAAGCCTCTGTCCTTCTGCTACGACGACCCGGCGGTGCGTCCCATCGAGGACCAGCTGCTGGTGGGTGACAGTATCATGATCGCCCCGGTCGTAAAGCAGGGAGCCACCTCCCGCCGGGTGTACCTGCCGGAGGCTATGACTCAAGTGCGCTATGACGGGCAGGACTTCCACTGCGCCACGGTGGACAAGGGCTGGCACCACCAGCAGACCCAGCTCCACGAGGTGGTGCTGTACATCCGCAAGGGGAAGCTGCTCCCCATCGGAAAGCCCATCACCAATACCGCAGACTACGATGTGGAGGACCTGCAGCTGCTGGGAGATGGGGACGTCTACGATCTGTATACCGACGACGGCCTGACCCGACAGTGTACCATGGACAACGTCCGCCAGCTCAGCAGATAGATAGCTGGTCTGCCGGACCACGAACGTTCGCTGGGACTGTAGATCTTCGTTCAGCGGTCCGTACCTCCCTCTTGCCCCCCTCATTTATGAGGGGGGCAAGAGCTGATACGCTAGACGATGATCTGGCTGCGGATCGGCGATACGAAGAAGGGGGTGTTGCAAAATGACGCAACACTCCCTTTTTGATATGGCAGGTCGATCCAGGACGTAGGGGCGACCATCGGTCGTCCGCCGCTGATCGCAGGCGATCAGCGGTATTGGCGATGGATCCTAGGTTTTTCGCCTGGGGCGAAGCGTTTTTGTTTCAAAAACGCCGGACGAGCTCGCCCCTACGATGTCGCATTATGCAACACGCCCTTTTGGTTCATTCTTCAGGGACTCTGGTCAGAGCAAGGGGGTAGGGGAGTATCTGGTCCGGGCCATCGGTGAGGGTCAGCGTCCCATCTGCCAGGGAGAAGGGATAGGCATCGGCATCCAGATACAAGATCCCGTCCTCCACATAGTATTCCCCCGTCCGCTCCAGCTGGGCATAGCGACCGGTCAGATCCAGGTCGGCGACGGTCTGGGTCGCCTCCTGGCGGACCTGATCGCCAAGGCCGTTCTCGTTCCATTCCTTCTGGATGTAGGCATCATACTTGCCCTTCAGGTTGCACTCCGCCTTGAAGATCCGGAAGCGGCTGTCCACCATGTAGTCGATCAGCAGGGCTTCATAAGCTGCGATAGCCTCGGCGCTGTCCACGATGGTCATATAGGTGCCGTCGCTGTTGAAGATCCAGGTCATGGGGAAGCTGGCGCTTCCCTGGAATTCCGGCAGGGCCATGGTGGTCTCGTCCAGAACGATCTCATGAGTCCAGTGGGCGAACAGCTCTGCGCAGGCTTCGGGATCGAACTTGCTGGGAGGCTCCGTGGTAGGCTCGGTGGTGGGCTCCGTGGGGATGGTGGTAGGCTCTGTGGTGGGGGCCGCCGTGGTCTCGGTGGTAGGCGCCGTGGTAGGCTGGGGGTCTTGGGCACAGCCACCGCTGGCCAGCAGGAAAAGCACCGAAAGGACCAGCGCGATCGTCTTTTTCATGGTATTTCGCTCCGTTTTTCTAATATATCCCCATTGTATTCCCATTTGATACGATCGTCAAGGATAAGATCGATATGGACAAATCTCCCCCGGGGTGGTATGATGAGAGCAGAGCCATATCCACGACCCTTATGAACGTCCAATGTGGGGCGGGAGCATCCACATCGGACTACGAACCAGATCAGGAGGATCGCTATGAAGAAGATGATCGCGCTGCTGTCGTGTCTTGCCATGCTGCTGGGCATGGCGGGCTGTGGCATATTGAACGAGCCGGGGGCTACGGAGACCACCGACGGGACTCTGGATGATCGTCCCGGTGTCACCCAGCCCATCGTCACCAAGCCCACCACTCCTCTGCCGGAGGATACCGATGGGGTGATCGATGTGGGCGTGGACCGCCTGCCGGTGCCGGAAGAGGAGCTGTTCTCTCAGCTGTTCGACCTGGACACCAAGATCTTCGTGAACATCGATATGTCTGCTGAGGAGCTGCAGAAGATGCAGGACGACTATGTCCGTTACCGGGACATGGGCTCCAAATCTCCGATCTACCGCCGGGCAGACGTGACCATCACCATCGGCGGCACTGCCTACCGGATCGCCGACGTGGGCGTTCGCATGAAGGGCAACACCTCCCGCACCAGCTTTTATAAGGAAGAGGAGGGCGGCATCTACAAGGCCATCCACCTGAAGCTGGACTTCCAGGAGACCTTCGACGATGAGGCCCACTATGGGAAAGATGCCCAGGTCTGGCAGGACGACGCCGCCCGTCAAGCCCGGAAGGACCGGACCTTCGCCACGCTGGAGGCCCTGGAGATGCGCTGGAACAAGTGCTACGACTCCACCTACCTGAAGGAGACCTACGCCTATGAGCTGTACCGCTCCGAGGGGGTGCTGGCACCTTATACCAACCTGTGCAGCTTCGACTGGAGCGGCGTCCACATGGGCGTGTACACCATCAACGAGCCGGTGGACAAGGTGTTTTTGGAGAAGCGGCTCCCGGCGGAGGATCTGGGAGGCGACCTATACAAGTGCGGCTGGACTTGGGAGGGTGCCAGCTTCACCAACACGAACTCCATCGGCATCGAGGACGAAGACAAGGGCGAATTCTACTGCTTCGACCTGAAGACCAACAAGAAGACCTCCCAGCATGAGGCGATCACCGCACTGATAAAGAGCCTCAATTCCGGATCTTTGACCAAGGAGAAGTTCGCCCAGCTGGTGGACGTGGACAACTTCGTCAGCTATGCGGCGGTGTCCTGGTTCCTGGGGAACCCCGACGATCTTCGAAACAATTACAACAATTTCTACCTGTATTTCCTGCAAAGCACCGGAAAAGCGATCATCATCCCCTATGACTACGACCGCTGCTTTGGTGTGACGGTAGACTACAACCCCTCCGGCCACGGCATGACCAGCGACAGTCCCTTCTCCGACCTGCGAGAGGGTGCCCAGGGTGGGCCCCAGAGCCAGGATTGCCCCTTGTTCAAGTATTCCGTGTGCAAGGGCGGCTGGTATCTGAGGGAGTACGTCGATGCCCTGACCCGGGTGAGCCAGAACAGCCTGCTGCAAAAGTCCACCTTCAAGCAGTATTTCGACCGGGCGGCGGCGCTGTATGGCAACGACGTCCAGCCCAGCCGGACCCTGCACAATATGGACGGACGGGACGTGCGCTTCGAGCTGCAGCGCACCTCCTCCTTCGACTCCCAGGGGAACATCTCCTTCGACCAGTACATCGACGCCAAGATGAAGTATTTCAATAAGTATATGCAAGATGTTGACGATCTTCTGGACTATGTCCGCCCGGTGCCCACGGGCTACTACATCCGGGGCGATTTCAACGACTGGTCCAATCGGGACGAATACGCCATGGAGAACGTGGACGGGATCATGACCTTCACGCTGCGCTTCTCCCACGATTTCAGCTTCAAGGTCTACAACGACCCGGAGCAGGACTGGCTGGGCGAGGAATGCGTGTCGGAGGACAACACCGTCCCCTTCACCACCAACGATCACGGCAACATCCAGCTGAAAGCCGGCACCTACATCGTCCGCTACGACCCGGAGACCATGATCATCACATTGGAGCAGAAGTGAGCATATGCCTTCCCCCGGGGCGATGCTGTCAAGTTTTTGTTTGATGGTGAGATGACTACGACGCTATGTAGGGAAAGGGCATGCCCTTTCCGCCGCAAATCGTACACGATTTGCGGGAAGCGACGCAATTTTGTGTGCTTGCCGTAGCAAGCACACCGGAAAGGGCATGCCCTTTCCCTACATGGCGGTGCGATCATCTGCGCGGTACCCGCCCTCATAGTAGACGAAAGCCCTCCGCGTCATGCGGAGGGCTTCTCAGTATTCAGATCTTCATGCCGCGGAAGTCGCTGCGGCGGTTGCCTTCGGAGTCGAACAGAGCGATCACCGTCACGTTGATGCCGATCTTGGCGACCACCAGGATCACCAGCTCCCACAAGATCAGCTTCCCCGCCTCCATGGCCATATCCATGGGGGGCAGCTGCTTGAAGCCGGCGCAGCAAATGGTCATGATCACCGTCAGCACCAGACCGGCACCGCTGAACACGATCCCCGCCAGTCGCTGCATGAACTGCCAGGACTGGACCTTGGCCATGCCGTAGCGGAATCGATAACCGGCGGTCCAGTTGGCCTCCTTGGGGGCGGCAAGGAAATAGAACAGCCCCAGCCCCAGCATCGCCAGGGGCCCCGCCATCACTGCCACGCGCAGTACCAGATCCAGCCAGCCCAAAAGGCTGTCCAGACTGGGGATCAAGGAACCGAGATCCAAATCGTCCATAGGCTCATTTCTCCTTCAAGAACTTGCTGATCTCCTGCATGAAGCTTTGGGCATCCTGGAACCGATGGTAGATCGAAGCGAAGCGGATGTAGGCCACCTCGTCCAGGGGCTTGAGCCGCTCCATCACCATCTCGCCGATCTTATCGGAGCTGATCTCCCGCTCCAGAGCGTTCTGGATGGTCTGCTCGATCTCGGTGGCGATCCGGTCCAGGTCCGCCGCGTCCACCTTCCGCTTGTCGAAGGCGCGCATCATGGAGTTGATGATCTTGTTCCGGTCGAAGCTCTGACGGGAGCCGTCCCGCTTCACCACGATGATCGGCAGGCTCTCCACGATCTCATAGGTGGTGAACCGGCGCTGGCAATTCAGACACTCCCGGCGGCGGCGGATGCTCTGGCCGTCCTCAGAATGGCGGGAATCCACCACCTTGCTCTCCTGATCTCCACAAAACGGGCATTTCATGTATACGCCCTCCCTTTTCGTCATATCTCCCTACATTATATCAGGATCACCCTCCACTGTCCAGTATTTTTTCCCTTGCTATTTGGGTCGCTGTGGAGTAGAATGAGGGCATCCAGGAGGGATCATCATGAATAAACGTGTCCTTTGGCTGAGTTGGTACAGCCTGTTTATCTTATGCGCTTTGGCGGGGATCATCCTGGAGCCACAGGGCTTTTGGAAGATCCTGTTCATCATCATGAGCATCGGCTTTTTCGTGCCCGGCGGGCTGCTGCTGAAATGGGCGGACGACCGGGACCGCACCGATACCATCCGCCAGGTGCGGCTGATCGCGCTGCTTTCTTTGACGGTCACCACGGTGCTGATCTGCCTGAACTATGTCTCGGCGCTGCTGCCGGCGGTGTGGGGGGCGATCTTCCATTATGTGCTGGCAGTGGTGTCCACGCCGATGTTCTGCGGTCAAATGTGGATCATCGGCCTGTTCGGCTGGGCCTGCCTCCTGTCCGCGTCCCATTCCATGCTGAAGGCAAGGAAATGATACGGTGAAGGACACAGTGGACGGTCCTGTGTGTGGTACCACACACATGACCGTCCACTGTGTTGCTGAGTATCATCGATGGCAGTCGAAGGCTTCCGGGTCGAAGGTGATGGTGGCCCGGTAGGGGGCCAGAGCAGCATCCAGATGGGACTGGAGCTTCGGCTTATCCTTTTCCAGATCAGAGGGCAGGGCGATGTCGAAGAAGACTTCTTCCCGGTCCGCGATCACGCGCAGGTCATGGAGCCGCAGACGGGGGTCGATCTGCTCCAGTGTCCTTTGGACCAGGGACCTGACCCGGTCCTGCTCCGGATCGTCGGTGATGACCGGGTCGTAGTGGATCACCAGGTGGATGCCGTGGCTTTCATAGCATTCCCGCTCCAGGCGGTCGATGATCTCGTGACATTGCAGCGGATCCCGGCGGCTGTCCATCTCCACGTGGATGCTGGCGAAGCGGCGGTCGGGGCCGTAGTCATGGACCATCAGGTCGTGGTAGCCCAGCACCAGAGGCTGGGTGCGGATCTCGTCCAGGATCTGCTCCCGCAGCTCAGGGCCGGCGGCTTCGCCCAAAAGGGGGCTTATGGTGGTCTTGGCCAGGAAAATGCCGCTGTAGAGGATGAAGGCCGCTACCCCCAGGCCCATCCAGCCGTCCACCTGCCAGCCGGTAAAAAGTTGTACCACGCCGCTGAGCAGCACCGCACCGGTGGCGACGCAGTCGTTGCGGCTGTCGGCGGCGGTGGCCAGGAGGGCCTCACTGTGGAGCTTCCTGCCCAGGTGGCGGTAGTACAGCCACAGGCCCAGCTTCACGGTGATCGAGCCCATAAGCACCAAAACTGTCACCATGTCGAAGACCACAGCGGCAGGGTGGATGATCCGGCTCACCGAGGCCTTGGCCAGCTCGAAGCCGATGAACAAGATCATGGCCGCCACCGCCAGGCCGGACAGGTATTCATACCGGGCGTGGCCATAGGGATGGTCCTGGTCCGCGGGCTTCCCGGCCAGCTTGAAGCCCAGCAGGGTGACCAGGGAGCTGCCGGCGTCGGACAGGTTGTTCATGGCGTCGGCGGTGACGGAGACGGAGCCGGACAGGGTCCCCGCGATCAGCTTCCCCGAAAACAGCATCAGGTTGGCCCCGATCCCCACGGCACCGGCTCTTGCCCCGGCGGAGGATCGGGATCGGTCGGATCTTGGCATGAAAATACCTCCAAATCGCCACTCTACCAGCGGTAGAATGGCATCCTACTGCCGGTAGAGTCCCTTTCCCCGTGAATCGGGTGACTTTTCCGGCTTTTTCCACTATGATTAGATGGACATCTCATGACTGACATTATACCCACACTGGGGAAGATCGTCCAGTCATATTTACGATAAGGAGCGATCGACTATGACGAGTTATAAGATCATCACCGATTCCTGCTGTGACCTGAGCGTAGAGAAGATCCGGGAGCTGGACCTGAGCGTGGTGGCCCTGGATCTGATGTTCCGGGGGGAGACCCGGAAGGACGCGGTCACCGACGATATCAAGGAAGTCTACGACGCCATGCGCGCCGGTGAGTCCGCCACCACCTCCGCCGTCAACCCCGAGGGCTGGAAGAGCGCGATCGAGCCCGCCCTGAAGGAGGGCAAGGACGCACTGGTGATCGCCTTCTCCTCCGGCCTCAGCACCACCTACCAGTCCGCCGTGATCGCGGCGGACGAGCTGAAGGAGATCTACCCCGACCGGACCATCAACGTGGTGGACAGCCTGTCCGCTTCCCTGGGCCAGGGCCTGCTGGTGTGGAACGCCTGCGACAAGCGGGATTCCGGCATGAGTCTGGCGGAACTCACCGCCTGGGTGGAGGAGAACAAGCACAGCGTCTGCCAGTGGTTCACGGTGGACGATCTGATGTACCTGAAGCGGGGCGGCCGTGTCAGTGCCACCACAGCCCTTGTGGGCACCATGCTGAAGATCAAGCCCGTGCTCCATGTGGATGCCGAGGGCCATCTGGTGAACGTGGCCAAGGTCCGTGGCCGGAAGGCCTCCATCGATGCCCTGGCTGCCAAGGTGGGCGAGCTGGCGATCGATGGCTACAAGGAGCGGATGACCATCTGCCACGGCGACTGCCTGGAGGATGCGGAGTATCTGGCAAAGAAGCTGAAGGAAGCCTACGGTGTCAAGGAGATCTACATCGGCTACACCGGTGCGGTGATCGGATCCCACTCCGGCCCCGGCACCCTGGCCCTGTTCTTCCTGGGCAAGGAAAGATGATACGAAGGGCGTGTTGCAAATGCAACACGCCCTAAATTATCGTTTAGCGCCGCAGGCGCATCCCTTCCCCCGGGGGCGGTGCGTCGCGCAGCGAATAATAATTCCAATGATCTCCGGGGGAGATCATACCACTACTATGGTGCCCCAGTGCGCACACTGGGGCGGAAGGGGGATGCGGGCGGCGACGTGATGGTTTT
>JAFTKE010000062.1 GCA_017456045.1 Oscillospiraceae bacterium | reverse complement strand
GCCTCCTTGGGGGATCACCGTTTAGCGAAGGAGAGGGTCGTACCATACGTAGGGAAAGGGCATGCCCTTTCCGGTACACTTGCCATGGCAAGTACACAAAAATACGGTGATTCCCGCAAATCGCATACGATTTGCGGCGGAAAGGGCATGCCCTTTCCCTACGTGTGGCTAAGCTAAACGATGATTTACTCAATCAAAACAGAAGTGTGGAGCCGTCGCCGGCTTTTTTGGTGAGGCGGCCGTTTTCGATGAAGCCCATTTTTTCAAGCCACTGTTGGAATTCCGGGATGGCGGTCTTGCCAGTGAGCTGGCGCAAGGTGGCGGTCTCGCGGAAGCCGGTGGTTTGGTAGTTGAGCATGATGTCGTCGCCGTGGGGGATGCCCATGAAGTAGTTGCAGCCGGCCATGGTCAGCAGGGAGGCCAGGTTTTCGATGTCGTTTTGGTCGGCTTTCATGTGGTTGGTGTAGCAACAGTCGCAGCCCATACTGACGCCGGTGAGCTTGCCCATGAAGTGGTCTTCCAGGCCCGCTCTCGTCACCTGGCGGGCATCGTAGAGGTATTCCGGGCCGATGAAGCCAACCACCGTGTTCACCAGGAAGGGCTGGAAACGTTTGGCGAAGCCGTAGCAACGGGCTTCCAGGGTCACCTGATCCGTGCCGTGGTGGGCGTTGGAGGATAGCTCGGAGCCCTGGCCCGTCTCGAAGTACATGACGTTGGGGCCCTCGGCAGTGCCCTGGTGCAGCAGGAGTTGGCGGGCTTCCTCCAATGTGGATGAACTGAAGCCGAAGGCTTCGTTGCCCTTTTGGCTTCCTGCGATGGACTGGAAGATCAGATCGCAGGGGGCACCGTCCCGGACGGCTTTCATCTGGGCGGTGACGTGGGCCAGGACGCAGATCTGGGTGGGGATGGCCCAGTGTTCCTTGATCTCCTGGAAGCGGCGCAGGACCTTGCCCACCTGCTCTGGGGAGTCCGTCACCGGGTTCAGGCCGATCACCGCGTCGCCCGCGCCGAAGGTCAGGCCCTCCAGAGTGGAGGCGGTGATGCCCTCCGGGTCGTCGGTGGTGTGGTTGGGCTGGAGACGACAGCTTAGGGTCCCCGGCAGGCCGATGGTGGTGTTGCAGTGGGCGGTGATGGAGATCTTGCTGGCTGCGTAGATCAGGTCCAGGTTGCTCATGAGTTTGGCCACCGCCGCGATCATCTCGGCGGTGAGGCCGTGGCTGATGCGGCGGATGTCGGCTCCGGTGGTGGTCTCGCTGAGGAGCCATTCCCGCAGGTCCGAGACGGTCCAGTTGCGGATCTTGGTGTAGACGGTCTCGTTGAGGTCGTCCTGGATGATCTGGGTGACTTCGTCCTCCTCGTAGGGGACGGCGGGATGCTCCCGCAGGCCCCCCAGGGTCACGGCGGAAAGGACCACCTTGGCGGCGATCCGCTCCTGGGCCGTCTCGGCGGCGAGGCCGGCTAACTTGTCGCCGGTCTTTTCTTCGTTGGCCTTGGCAAGGACCTCCTTCAGGTCACGGAAGGTGTAGGTCTTGCCAAGGAGCGTGGTTTTGAGTTTCATCGTATCCCCCTTTGGGTGGTGAGGTGGATCATCGTTTAGCTTAGATCTGGTGGGGAAAGGGCATGCCCTTTCCCTACGTATGGGCCGATCGGTCCTTCTGCTAAACGATGATCTATCGTCCTGTTTTGTCCTTACGGGTCAGGAGCAGGGCGACGGCGATGGCGGTGAGGCCGCCGGTGAGTTTGCCGATGATCACGGCGCTTAGCATCTCCGGGGCGAAGCCGGCGGTGAAGCCTAAGTGGTCGCCGAAGACGAAGGCGGCGGAGACGGCGAAGGCGATGTTCACGACTTTGCCCCGGGCATCCATGTCCTTTACCATGCCGAAGGTGGCGATGGAGTTGGCCAGGCTTGCGATCAGGCCAGCGGCGGCGGTGTCGTTGATGCCAAGGAACTTTCCCAGCTTCAAAAGCGGTCGTTTCAGCAGCTTGGTCAGGACGTACACCAGGGGGAAGGCACCGGCCAGGACGATGGCGATGGCACCCACGGTCTGGAAGCCCTCCTCGATGGGGGCCATGCCGGGGATGATGGTGAAGCCTGTCAGGCTTTCCACGATCGCGGCGGCAAGGCCGATGGTGATCAGGGCCACTACGGCTTTTCCGAAGATGCCGAAGCCCCGGATCATCCATTTTTCCGCTTTCCAAAGACCAAGGGCGATCAGTGCGGCGATCAAGACGATGGGGATCAGGTTCCGCAGTACCATAGCGATGGGGAAGCCTGCCACCAGGCCACCTACCAGGACACCGATTGGGATGGTGACGATGCCGCAGAGGATGCCCTTTGCCATGGGGGCCCGGTCTTCCTCCGACAAGATCCCCATGGCCACCGGAAGGGTGAACACGATGGTGGCTCCCAGCATGGAGCCGGTGAGGACGCCTCCCAGCAGGGCGGCCTGGGGATCTTCCGTCAGCTCTTGGGCAAGGGAGCCGCCGCCCATGTCACAGGCCAGGATGGTGCCGGCGAACATGGCAGGGTCGGCACCCAGGAAGCGGTACACCGGCACCACCACCGGTTTCAGGATCGATGCCAGTACCGGGGCCAATGTGATGATCCCGATCATGGCGATCGCCAGGGAGCCCATGGCCAGGATGCCCTCCTCGAATTCCTTGCCCAGGCCGAATTTGTTGCCGCAGATCCGGTCCAGGGCACCCAAAAGGGCGAATGCCGCCATCACCGCGATCACGATCTCGTGTGTAGACATAGTCTCCTCCTTGGGGGTGGTTCATCGTTTGGCGGCGCAGCCCCTCTTGCCCCCCCGCATTCATGAGGGGGGTGGCGCGCAGCGCCGGGGGGAGTCCGGACAAGATCTTGAGCTTGCATGGATCTATGGGAAATGTTCAACGATTCGGACTCCCCCCGCCCCACTGCGCTTCGCTTGTGGGGCACCCCCCTCATAAATGAGGGGGGCAAGGGGCGCGGTGCGAACAGTGAGCGAAACGATGATCTACTGCTCCGTTTCAGGTCTTTTCTTGGTCCAATATGCCTACCACGGCGGCGTCGATGGGGGCATCCATGCAGTAGCGGGAGGCGACGGTGCCGGTGCATAGCAGGACGCGGTCGCCTTTGCCGGCCCCTACCTGGTCCGCCGCCACCAGTTCTCCGGTGCCGGTGTCGATCAGCAGGAAGGTCTGGCCCATGAGGCAGTTGGCCTTTCGTGTGGCCCATACAGAGCCTGTGACAGTTCCGATCTTCATTTCGTTCCCTCCAGAATTTCCTTGGCAAGGGGGGTCAGGACGGCCCCCGGGCCGGGAGCGCGTCCGGTACGGCGTAGGGTACGGGCTTCCTCGGCGGTGATCAGGCGCTTGCGCCCTCCATCGGTGAACAGGATGCCCCAATTCTTCAGCTCTCGCTGGGCGGTGGCGATGGCGCTGGATAGGCTTCGGTTTTTGGAAGCCTCCGGCAGGCCGGGGGTATACAGGTACACCGGCATCCCCTGGGCCAGGGCCGACAACACCCGCTCCTCCCGGAAGCACAGCAGCTGCCCCAGGGTCAGGGAGCCGATCACCACCTGGTCGTAGGGGGCTTGGGCGACATAGGCGCAGCCCAGATCCATAGGCGGCTCCTTGCCGATCAAAAGGGACTGGATCATGGCAGGATCCTCCCTAAGTCGTCACGTCCCAGGCCACAGCCGTTGGCTTCATCGTAGTCGATGTGGACGGCGGCTCGGAAGTCCGGATGGATCCGCACCACCACGTCCTGGAAGATCACCGGGCGGGAGGTGAAGGTCTGGAGCTTCACCACTTGTTTGTCAGAAACGCCGAAACGGCGGCCCTCCTCCGGGGACAGGTGGATATGCCGCTGGGCGGCCATGACCCCTTGGGTCAGGCTGATCGTCCCCTGGGGACCGATCAGGGTGATGCCGGGGGTGGCTTTGGTGTCGCCGGACAGCCGCAGGGGCGGCTGGATGCCCAGGGCGCGGCCGTCGGTGAGGGATACTTCCACCTGGGCGTTATCTCGTTCCGGGCCCAGGACGGCTACGTTTTCGAAGGCCCCCTTGGGGCCCCGGAGGGTCAGACGCTCCTTGGCCAGGTACTGGCCCGGCTGAGACAGGGGGCGATCCGGTGTCAGGCTGTGGCCAAAGAGGGTCTGGGCCTGTTCTCGTGTCACGTGGACGTGGCGGCCGGAGGCTTCGATGGGGACGAAAAGCTGGGACAGCACGGCGTTTGCCAGTGCGTCGATATCTATGGATCCCATGGGATCACTCCTTTTTTGGGGGATCTCTGCTTGGCGGGGGATGGTTACGACGCCATGTAGGGAAAGGGCATGCCCTTTCCGGTGTGCTTGCCACGGCAAGCACACAAAAATGGGACATTTCCCGCATATCGTATACGATTTGCGGCGGAAAGGGCATGCCCTTTCCCTACATAGCGTTGCGGTGGATCGCCCGACGAACAGGGATCTACCGGTGCTGTGATTTTTGCTGGATCATCAGGATATAGAGCATACTGCTGATGCGGTTGAGGGCTTGGAGGAGGTCGGAGCGGGTGCAGAGGCCTTCGGGGTCTGTGAAGGCATGGGCGGCGGATAGCTCAGCGGCACGGGCGACGGTGCGGCAGCGGTTCAGGACCAGGAGCGCTTCCGGGTCGGAGGGCTCCGGCATGAAGTGGGGCTGGCCGTAGTAGTCCTGGGGATGGTGGCTATGACTGCGAAGCTCCGCCTCTGTCAGACCGCATAGCTTTTCCCATTTGACCGGCTCTGAAAGGACTTCGCAGCGCAGCAGGTGTCGAGCCAGGGCCAGGATCTGGGCCAGTGCCTCCCGGAGGTCCGGGTAACGGGCGGCGCACAGCAGGAGCTCCGCTTCCAGGGTGTCCATGGCCCCTCGGAAGGCGATCCTTGGATGGGTCTTGGATACCAGGACGTCGCCGTGGAGGTGGGTCATATGCTCCGGCTTTTGGGTCAGGGTGGCACCGTTCGGCAGGTGGTAGGCTTGGATCGGGGCTTCGCTGGCCGGGAGGATCGGGATCTTCTCCTGGGTCAGGTAGTCCCGGGCACCTGGGGTCAAGGTGTCCTTCGGGTCCAGGAAGAACACCCTGACCCCCTCCCGGTTGCGGATATTGTCCCGGACGTTCTGCTGGGTGTAGAGCATCAGGGCTTAGTGTTCGGGGTGGGACGGGTGCCGGGCTTGGGCAAGATCGCGTCCACCTCGGTGTGGGGGCGGGCGATCACGTGGACGGAGATCAGCTCGCCTACTTTCTCGGCGGCGGCAGCTCCGGCATCGGTGGCGGCCTTCACCGCGCCTACATCGCCACGGACCATGACGGTGACCAGACCACCGCCTACGATCTCCTTGCCCACCAGCTGGACGTTGGCGGATTTGACCATGGCATCGGCAGCTTCGATCGCGCCGATCAGGCCTTTGGTCTCGATCATTCCTAAAGAGTTGGTATCCATATCGGTCTTCCTTTCGATTTTGGTATGGGGGATGTTTCGTGGACGGCGACCGCAGATCGTGTAGGATCTGCGGCGGAAAGGGCATGCCCTTTCCCTACGTGATAGGGTATTCGAGGGAGGGTCAAGACCCTCCCCTACAGGGAGGTCGTGGACTGCTCGATGAACAGGGGACTGTCGTTTAGTTAATGGGATAGGATCAATGTTTTGATCACCACTGGGAGCGCGGGGCCGATGGGGGTGGTCACGTCCAGATAGCTGCCCTCTGGGAGGCGGAGGCGGTCCAGGCACAGAAGGGGGCGGGCGGGGTCCGTTCGCAGGGCCAGGGCCTGGCCCAGGGCTTTGGCCATGTCCTGCTCCACTGCCAGGTAGATGGGGCCCGCTGGGAGCCCTTGGAGCAGGCGCTCTGCCAGGGCGGTGGTCTGGGCATAGCTGGCGGATGGATAGCCAGGCAGGGCCAGCACCGCCGTGGTATCCTGGGACGCGCAGCGGGCTTGGATCAGGTGGGGCAGGTCTGGGGACTGCTGTTCCTGCGAAGAGATCGGGATCACCGGAAGGTCTTTCAGGGGAAAGGAGACGCTTCGGTGGAAGACGGTGCTTCCTGAGAGCTGGGCGCTGTGGCAGCCGGCACCGATCACGGTGGCACGGATGGTGTGGCGGCCCAGACGATAGTTTTGGCACAGACGGCTTTGGCGGATCGCCTTGCCCAGGGCGGGGCCCATGTCGCCAAACTGGAGGGGTGGGAGATCCGTCTCGATGCAGTCGGCCACGCCGCCGGAGAAGGAGATCGTGTACTCCCCTCCGTCCCCTGCGGGGGCACTTCCCCTCGAGGGGAGGCATCGGGCTTCGGAAGTAGTCAGGTGGGTGAGCAGGTCGGTGGGGGCGCGGAGACCGGCGGCCATTTCCAGGGCTTGGGTCAGGAGTTGGGCCAGGCGGGAGATCTCGGCTTCGGTGGCGTGGTCGCTGGGGTGGAGACCAGTCAGGCCCTTCAGGACTGGGGAGACGTAGGTGACGGTGCCGCTTCCATCGAATTTCAGCAGGCGGCCCCCCACGTTCAGGCAGCCGGTGGATATGATCTTACCGTCCTCGATCCAGGCCAGGTTGCTGGTGCCGCCGCCGATGTCCATGTGCAGGACCCGCGCTCCGGTGCAGGCGGAATGGTCCACTGCCCCTGCGCCACGGGCGGCCAGCACGCTTTCCAGGTCAGGGCCTGCGGTGGCTACCACGAATTCGCCTGCGTAGTCTGACAGGGCGGAAAGAACGGTACGGGCGTTCTCCTTCCGGGAGGTCTCGCCGGTGATGATGATCGCGCCGGTGTCCACCTGGTCCCGGCGGATGTGGGCGTTCTCGTATTCCTGGGCCACGATCTGCCGGATGCCGTCGCCGTCCACGTGGGTCTCGTCCAGCAGGGGCGTGAAATGGATGGGGCTCTCATAGAGGATGGTGCGGTCTGTGATGGTCATGTCCGGCACGGTGAAGGCGCTGGCTTGGTTCTCGATCCTCAGCCGGGAGACGATCAGCTGGGTGGTGGTGGTCCCCACGTCCAGTCCCACGCTGAGCAGTCCCTCAGCCATGGCCGGTGACCTCTGTCAGGATGCTCTGGAGCAGGGCGGGAGTCGCGTCCAGGGGGTCTGTGGCGGCGCAGGGGTCTGAAAGAGCGGCGCTGACGATCGTGTCCGCGTTCTTTCGGACTTCCGAGGGGGCGACCCCTGCTTCTGCCAGGGTGGCAGGCAGATGCAGCTCCCGGCGGAGGCGGATCAGGGCGTTCCGCAGGTTTCGCAGGGCTACGGTATCCGCCTTGCCCTCCAGACCGGCGGCCCGGGCCAGCTGGGCATACTTCGGGGTGCCGCTGCGGGCCAGGACGGCGGGCAGCAATATTGCGTTGAGCCTTCCGTGGGGCAGGTGGAACTGGCCTCCCAGGCTATGGGACAGGGCGTGGCACAGGCCCAGCCCTGCATTGGTGAAGGCCAAGCCCGCCATGGTGGCGGCGGTGTGGATCCTGGCACGGGCCCCCTGGTCGCCGGAAAAGGAGGCGCTCAGGGCATGGAGGGTGGTGCGGAAGGCGGCCTGGGCCAGGGCGTCGGTGCAGGGGCTGGCGTTTTTGGAGCCGTAGGCTTCCAAAGCGTGGGTCAGCACGTCGAAGCCGCCGTCGGCGATCAGGGCGGGGGGCAGCTTCGTCACCAGCTCCGGGTCGATGATCGCAAGCTCAGGCCGCAGCTTGGGGTCCACCAGAGGATGCTTCACCCCTTCGTGGGTCAGGACCGAGAAGTCCGTCACCTCCGAGCCGGAGCCGGAGGTGGTGGGGATCGCGATCAGTCGGGGCGACAGGCCGGAAAAATAGGCCATGGCTTTGGCGCAGTCCATAGCACTGCCGCCGCCCAGGGCCACCACAGTGTCAGGCCGGAAGGAACGCACTGCCGCGGCTCCTTTGGCGGCCAGGTCCACGGTGGGGTCCGGGGATATCTTGCTGAACAGCTCCCAGGCGGCACACTGGGCGGAGGTGGCGATCTTCTCGGCGGTGCCACTTTCCTGGAAATAGGGGTCGGTCACCAGCAGGAGCCTGCCCAGGGGCATCCGGGACAGCTGGGACACCGCTCCGGGGCCGCTGAGGATCCTGGTGGTGCATTCGAAGCGTTCCAACCGATCACATCCTTTCGTTTCCACCATAGTATGGCCCCGTAGGTAGCAAAATATCCAAAAAACAGGGAAGAAAATTGTGATGTGATACCATTGCGAAGCAGTGGCTTTTGTGGTATAGTATCGGTATCCAGGTGGGTCATGCCTACTCCACAAAAATAGGTATCATCCATCAAAAAAGGAGGAAAAAACATACCGTTAGACTCACGGTGCGGCAGTGTGGAGACCTGTCGTAATGCTTCCGCTGTTTTACCCGGCGGGATGCGAGAGCATACGCGAAAGGCTCGGTATGCTTAGAGTCGTGCAACTATGGCAAGTTTGTCCCTGAGAAACATCAAGAAGATCTACCCCCACAACGGCGACGACGCAAAGAAGAAAAAGAAGAAGAAGGGTGAAGAGCCCGAGAAGAAGGTCAATCTGCAGGTCACTGAGCAGGGTGTGGTCGCGGTCCAGGAGTTCAACCTGGAGATCGCTGACAAGGAGTTCATCGTTCTGGTCGGTCCTTCCGGCTGCGGTAAGTCCACCACTCTGCGTATGATCGCCGGTCTGGAGGATATCTCCGAGGGCGAGCTGTGGATCGGTGATCGCGTGGTCAACGATGTCCCCCCCAAGGATCGTGACATCGCCATGGTCTTCCAGAACTACGCTCTGTACCCCCACATGACTGTCTATGACAACATGGCTTTCGCTCTGAAGCTGCGTCGCACCCCCAAGGACGTGATCGACAAGGCTGTCAAGGAAGCTGCTGAGATCCTGGACATCACCCAGGACCTGGGTCGTAAGCCCAAGGCTCTGTCCGGTGGTCAGCGTCAGCGTGTGGCTCTGGGCCGTGCTATCGTGCGTGAGCCCAAGGTCTTCCTGCTGGACGAGCCGCTGTCCAACCTGGACGCCAAGCTGCGTGCCCAGATGCGGACCGAGCTGTCCAAGCTG
>JAFTKE010000061.1 GCA_017456045.1 Oscillospiraceae bacterium | reverse complement strand
GCAGGCGAAAAAACGTAGGATCCATCGCCAATACCGCTGATCGCAGGCGATCGGCGGCGGACGACCGATGGTCGCCCCTACGTCCTGGATCGACCTGTCATATCAAAAAGGGAGTGTTGCGTCATTTTGCAACACTCCCTTTAGTTATATCGACTTCGGCAGTTTTTTTATTGTACGATGGCGTCCTGGGCCTGGGTGTCCAGGAAGTGGATCTGGAGGCGGTTGGGCAGGCATACGATGTCGGGGGCGGCGGTACACCAGCCACGGTCCTGACAGATGTGGTCCGGGCAGTCCGCAGTGGTGACGGCCACCTTGCCGTCTTGGATCGTGACAGTGTTGGTGCCGTAGGCGGAGGTGATCGTCAACTCCTGATCTTCAGACAGGCTGAGGGTGTGCAGCACCTCGCCATCGCAGATGATCTGGATCTGGTCCGCTTCCGGCTGGGGCCAGAGCAGCCACAGGCTCAAAGCGGCGCAGATCAGCAGAAGGATCCCGAAGAGACCGATCCAATATCTAGTTTTCATGGGAGATCACCTGGAACTCGCAACCGGTCAGGGTGAGCCCTTCCGTGGCGTAGACTTCGCCGGTGGTCAGGATGAAGACGGCCTCGAAATCGTCGCTTTCCTGATAGAACCTGGTCCCTTCCTCCAGCCCCATGACGAACAGGGCGGTGGAGAGGGCGTCGGCGGTGAGTCCGTCTTCGCAGACCACCGTCACGGAGGACAGGCCGGAGTCGGCAGGGCGACCGGTCTTGGGGTCCAGGATGTGGTAGTAGCGCTGGCCATCCAGCTCGAAGTAGCGCTGGTAATCACCGGAGGTGACGATGCTCATGGTCCCGGTGATGCTGAGCGTGCCGATGGTGCCGCTGTCGAAGGGGGAGCGGATGCCGATGTTCCAGGGGCTGCCGTCGGGCTTGCTGCCGTAGGTCTGGATATTGCCGCCCAGATCCAGGAGGGCCCGCTCCACGTCATAGCGCTCCATGATCTGCACGCAGCGCTCTCCTGCGTAGCCCTTCAGGGCGGCACCCAGGTCCCAGCGTCGCTCCAGCAGCGCCGCGTCGATCTCTTCCTGGGTCGGGACATGGAAGTCGTCGGTGGGGAAGCCCCACAGCTCCGTCACAGCATAGAGCCGGGGGTCGAAAGCGCCGCCGGTGCGCACCGACAGGGCTTCCACCTGAGCGATCAACTCCGCCTGCTCCTGCGTCAGGTCGGCGGTGCCGTCGTTCAGGGCGGCCAGCAGGGAAGTGTCGCTGCTGGCGGACCAGTCCTCTTCCATGGCCTCCAGCATATCCGCCATCTTGTTGGCGGCGTTGGTGGAATCGCTGCCCCAGATCCGGAAGTCCATCATGGTGTCCATGCAGAACAGGGTGCGGTTGAAGGTGGTGTCCTTTGCCCCGCAGCCGCAAAGGAGCAGGCAGGTCAATATCAGGCATATCGCTCGTTTCATGGGAGGTCCCTCTCTTTCATGGGCTTAAGTATATCAAAAGCCATGGGAAATAGCAAGAAAAACCAGGAAAAACTTCTTGACTTTTCTTATCTGGGGTGCTAAAATGGTCAGGCCGCATCGAAGGGGCTTAAGTTGGTGCGCTCTGCACCCGCCTTTAGAGCGAGACTACACATTATAAAAGTAGGTGAAAAATCAATGAAGGCAGTTATCGTTACTGGTGGCAAGCAGTACACCGTTGCTGAGGGCGATGTCCTCTACATCGAGAAGCTGGAGGCTGAGGCCGAGGCTACCGTGAAGTTCGACCAGGTCCTGGCCGTGCTGGACGGCGAGAACTCCAAGATCGGCGCTCCCGTGGTGGACGGCGCTGTGGTGGAGGCCAAGGTCGTGAAGAACGGCAAGGGCAAGAAGATCGACGTTATCAAGTACAAGCCCAAGAAGGGCGAGAAGAAGCACATCGGTCACCGTCAGCCCTACACCAAGGTGGAGATCACCAAGATCGCGCTGTAAGCTATGACCAGATGCGAATTCTTTACTGAGGAGGACAGGATCACCGGGTTCTGTATCTCCGGTCACAGCGGCTATGCTGAGGCGGGTGCGGATATCGTCTGTGCCGCGGTCTCCACCGCTGTCATCATGGCTGAGGCCACCATCAATGATGTGTGTGGCGCGAAGGCCAAGGTCCGGGTGAAGGACGATGGCGCCCATATCACTCTGACCCTCCCCGCTTCCTGTGATGAGGAGGAAAGCGTACAGGCAGTGCTTGCCGGTATGATGCTGACTCTGATCCAGCTGCGGGACGATCATCCTGATAATATCGAAGTTTTGTAGGTGTAATTCCATGCTGAAAATTGGTATCCAGTATTTCGCTCACCATAAGGGCGGCGGTTCCACCAAGAACGGTCGTGATTCCGAGGCGAAGCGCCTGGGCGTGAAGCGTGCTGACGGTCAGTTCGTGCTGGCTGGCAACATCCTGGTCCGCCAGAGAGGCACTCACATCCATCCCGGTGTCAACGTGGGCATCGGCAGCGATGACACCCTGTTCGCGCTGGTGGACGGCACTGTCCGTTTCGAGCGTATGGGCAAGGATCGCCGGAAGTGCTCTGTTTACACTGAGCAGTGATCACGCATATGTAACTTGGAAGGGCTGTCGCATCGATCCTGCGACAGCCCTTTTTCCGGGTCAGGCGTGGTTTGATAAATTATCGTTTAGCGCAGAAGTAGAACACGCCATATGTAGGGAAAGGGCATGCCCTTTCCGGTGCACTTGCCACGGCAAGTGCACAAAAATACGGTATTTCCCGCAAATCGCATGCGATTTGCGGCGGAAAGGGCATGCCCTTTCCCTACGTATGGGTAGATCAATCCCTCCACTAAACGATAATTTATGACACCATGACACATCCTTTCTATGGGAGGTATTCTCTATGTTCGTAGATAAAGTACGCATCACCGTTTGTGGTGGGCGAGGTGGTGATGGGGCGGTGGCGTTCCATCGGGAGAAGTATGTGGCGGCGGGTGGCCCCGATGGGGGCGACGGCGGTCATGGCGGCAGTGTGATCCTGCGGGTCAACGACAACCTGTCTACGCTGCTGGACTTCCGCTATAAGCGCAAATATGCCGCCGGGGCCGGTGCCAACGGTGCCGGACGGAACATGAGCGGCAAGCGGGGCGAGCCGCTGATCATCCAGGTGCCTCGGGGGACCGTGGTCCGGGATGCGGAGACAGAGCAGATCATCGTGGATATGTCCACCGGCGAGGACTTCGTGATCGCCAAGGGCGGTCGGGGCGGCTGGGGCAACGGCCATTTCGCCACCCCCACCCGGCAGGTCCCTCGCTTCGCCAAGTCCGGACTGAAGGGCCAGGAGCGGGACGTGATCTTGGAGCTGAAGCTTTT
>JAFTKE010000060.1 GCA_017456045.1 Oscillospiraceae bacterium | reverse complement strand
CAGCTGCAAACAGATCCTCGTAGGAGGTGTTGTGGATGATCTCTGTCGTACCGGTGATACCGTACTTGCTCAGATCGATCTGTGCCATATTGAGTACCTCTTTCATAATTTTCGTAGTGATACCGTATTTCGGTATCCCATTCCTTGCGATGTTATCATACAATATGGGTGGCGGAAAATCAATATAGGAATGTAAACAAAAATCTATGGGGAGAGGACGATTTTTTGTGGAAGGGGCGGATCGAGCGTATGTAGGGAAAGGGCATGCCTTTCCACCGCAGATCGTGTGCGATATGCGGAAATATACCGTATTCGCCGAAGGTGCTTGAAATGGACGACGCTCTACTGCCAGACGACCGATGGTCGCCCCTACGAGATCGGTGGTGTGTGCTTGCGGTAGCAAGCACACCGGAAAGGGCATGCCCTTTCCCTACATGATCGGTCCGCGGTGTTGGCGGGGAAACTTTTTGGCGGGATGGGTTTACTTTTCTTTTTTATTGTGTTAAGATGTATTCGGCAAAGATCGGGACTTCTTCGGAAGTCTTCCGTTCACCTATCATATTCCATACTATGGAGGTCACATAAATATGGCAAGAAAAGTCCAGTTCGTGGAGACTGTGCTGCGTGATGCCAACCAGTCTCTGATCGCCACGCGCCTGCCCTATGCCAAGTTCGAGCCCATGCTCGAGACCATCGACAAGGCCGGCTACTATGCCGCCGAGTGCTGGGGCGGTGCCACCTTCGACGTGTGCCTGCGGTATCTCAACGAGGATCCCTGGGAGCGTCTGCGTAAGATCCGGGCCAAGATGCCCAACACCAAGCTGCAGATGCTGCTGCGTGGTCAGAACGTCCTGGGCTATTCCCACTATCCTGACGACTTCGTGAAGATGTTCGTCCAGAAGGCTGTGGAGAACGGTATGGACGTGATCCGTATCTTCGACGCGCTGAACGATGTCACCAACATGAAGACCGCCATGGAAGCCACCGTCAAGGCCGGTGCCATCGCCTCCGGCACCATCTCCTACACCACCTCTCCTGTCCATACCCACAAGAAGTATGTGCAGATGGTCAAGGAGCTGAAAGCCATGGGCGCTACCACCATCTGCATCAAGGATATGGCCGGCATCATGGGCCCCCAGGAGGCTTACGACATGGTCTCCGCCATCAAGGACGCTGTGGACCTGCCCATCGACCTGCACACCCACTCCACCACCGGCCTGGCCTTCATGACCTACCTGAAGGCTGTGGAAGCCGGCGTGGACATCATCGACACCGCCATCTCTCCCTTCTCCGGCGGCACTTCCCAGCCCGCCACCGAGACCATGGCGTATGCCCTGCGTCAGCTGGGCTACCAGGTGGATCTGGACGATGCGTGCACCAAGAAGATGGCCGACTACTTCAAGGGCGTGCGGGACGAGTTCCTGGCCGACGGCACCCTGATGCCCAAGTCCATGGCGACTGATACCCAGTGCCTGACCTATCAGATCCCCGGCGGTATGCTGTCCAACCTGCTGTCCCAGCTGAAGCAGATGAACGCCCTGGACAAGTTCGACGAGGCGCTGATCGAGACTCCCAAGGTCCGTAAGGATCTGGGCTATCCGCCCCTGGTCACTCCTACCAGCCAGATGGTGGGCGTGCAGGCCGTCACCAACGTGCTGCAGGGCGAGCGCTACAAGAAGGTCTCCAAGGAAGTCAAGGCTTACTGCCGTGGCGAGTACGGCAAGACCCCCGCTCCCATCGATCCTCAGGTCCAGAAGCTTATCCTGGGCGATGAGCAGCCGCTGAAGGGCCGCTATGCCGCTACGTTGAAGCCTGTGGTGGCCGAGACCCGGAAGAAGCTGGGCGACCTGGCCAAGACCGACGAGGATGTGCTGAGCTACATCGCCTTCCCCAACCTGGCTGAGAAGTTCCTGGAGGAGCGCAAGGCCAAGGAGGAGAACGTGGCGACCTACTCCATCGTGGAGTGCTGATAAGGAGGCGCAGATATGACTTATCTTGCTTCCCAGAATACCGCGGATCTGGTGGATATCACCCTGCCCAACGCCGGTATCGTGGCCGTCCTGGGCTACGCAGTGGTGTTCGTGGGCCTGATCGCTCTGATGATCGTGGTGATCCTGCTGGGCAAGGCCTTCTCCGCCGCCGAAAAGAAGGGGGAGGCTCCTGAGGCTGCTCCCGCTCCGGCTGCCGCCCCCGCTCCTGTCGCCGCTCCTGTGGTCAGCGACGCTGCCCCCGGCACCGCCGGTCAGCTGAAGCTGTACGACACGCCCCCCAAGACCGCTGCCATGATCATGGCCATCGTAGCCGAGAAGATGGGCAAGCCCCTGAACGAGCTGCGCTTCATTTCCATCAAGGAGGTCAAGTAATATGAAATATAAAGTGACCCTGAACGGCCGCACCTATGAGGTGGAGGTCGAGCTCGGCAAGGCCATGTGTGTGGCCGAGTACGAGGCATATGCTCCCGCCGCCGCTCCTGCCCCCGTGGCTGCCGCGCCTGTGGCTGCTGCTCCCGTGGCGGCTCCCGCTGCCCCCGCTGCGGCCGTCACCGTCACCGGTGGCGAGAGCGTCACCGCTCCCATGCCCGGCAACATCCTGAAGGTCAACGTCTCCGTGGGCCAGATGGTCAAGGAGGGCGACCTGCTGGTGGTGCTGGAGGCCATGAAGATGGAGAACGAGATCTACGCTCCCTGCTCCGGCCCTGTCACCGTTGTCCTTGTGTCTAAGGGCTCCACCGTGGATACCGGCGCGCTGCTGGTCTCCATCGGCGGTACCGCCGTGGCGGCGGCTCCCGCTCCTGTGGCGGCTCCCGTGGCCGCTCCCGCTCCCGCGCCCGTGGCTGCTCCCGCGCCCGTGGCCGCCCCTGTCGCCACCGCCGCCGGTGAGCCGGTGAAGGCTCCCATGCCCGGCAACATCCTGAAGGTCAACGTCTCCAATGGACAGGCTGTCAAGGAAGGTGACGTTCTGGTGATCCTGGAGGCCATGAAGATGGAGAACGAGATCATGGCGCCCAAGTCCGGCACCGTGGCCCAGGTCCTGGTGCAGAAGGGCTCCACCGTGGATACCGACGCGACCCTGGTCGTGATCGCCTAAGGGGGGGCCTTCCATGATCGATATCGGTGAGGTCCTTCTGAACCTCTGGGAGGGCTCCGGCTTCTCCTATATCTTCTCCAACATCGGCACTGTGGGTTGGCAGAACCTGGTGATGATCGTGATCGCCTGTGTGCTGCTGTACCTGGGCATCGGCAAGCAGTTCGAGCCTCTGCTGATGTGCGGCATCGCCTTCGGCTGCCTGCTGACCAACCTGCCCCTGGGCGGACTGTACCACGATGATCTGTGGCAGGCTTTCATGGATCCTGCCAATGAGATGTACCACAGCTACGGTGCCATCATGCGTGAGGGCGGTCTGCTGGACATCTTCTACATCGGTGTCAAAACGTCGCTGTATCCCTGCCTGATCTTCATGGGCGTGGGTGCCATGACCGACTTCGGCCCCCTGCTCTCCAATCCCAAGAGCCTGCTGCTGGGCGCTGCCGCTCAGCTGGGCGTGTTCGCCGCTTTCTTCGGCGCTGTGGCACTGAATCTGATCTCCCCTGAGATCGGCTTCACCGGCCCCGAGGCTGCCTCCATCGGCATCATCGGCGGTGCGGATGGCCCCACCGCTATCTTCCTGACCACCAAGCTGGCTCCCCATCTGCTGGGTGCCATCGCTGTGGCGGCCTACTCCTACATGGCGCTGATCCCCCTGATCCAGCCCCCCATCATGAACCTGATGTCCACTCCCGAGCAGCGGAAGATCAAGATGGTCCAGACCCGGAAGGTCTCCAAGGCCGAGAAGATCATCTTCCCGATCCTGGTCACCGCTTTCGTGGCCCTGCTGCTGCCGGATACCGCCGCTTTGATCGGCTGTCTGATGCTGGGGAACCTCTTCAAGGAGACCGGCCTGACGGATCGTCTGTCCGACACCGTCCAGAACGCTTTGATGAACATCGTCACCATCCTGCTGTCCACCTCCGTGGGCGCTACCATGGTGGGCACCAACTTCCTGACGGTGCAGACCCTGTCCATCGTGGTGCTGGGCGTGGTGGCCTTCGGGCTGTCCACTGCCGGCGGTATGCTGGGCGGCGTGGTCATGTGCAAGCTGACGGGCGGTAAGGTCAACCCCCTGATCGGCTCTGCCGGTGTCTCCGCTGTCCCCATGGCGGCCCGTGTCAGTAACACCGTGGGCCAGAAGAACAACCCCTCCAACTTCCTGCTGATGCACGCCATGGGCCCCAACGTGGCCGGTGTCATCGGCTCCGCCATCGCCGCCGGCTTCCTGCTGAGCGTGTTTGGCTAAGATAGCCGCCCTGCCGCGATCAGCGGCAGGGCTTTTTTTGCGGTATGACGCTCATTTCTTGCAGCCCCTGACAGCACATCCGCCCTTTCGGGGCGATAGCACAGCAAGATCCCTGTTTGACGGGCAGGTAACGATCACGCCATTGTAGGGGCGGGTCACTGACCCGCCCGCCGATGATCGTTTGCGTTGGGATAATAGATGAAAACGCATCAGTTTTACGCCTTCGGCGTGTGATCTTGTGTAACAAGATCACCGGGAGGGTCGGTGACCCTCCCCTACAGAGCGCATACGAACCGTCCGACGAGCGGGGGAATATTCGGACTCCCCCTGCCCCACTGCGCTGCGCTCGTGGGGCACCAAATGAGGGGGGCGAGGCGCATACGAACTGTCCGAAACAAAATGACATCAGGGAGGCGCGTCCTGTGCGGGTCGGCATATCTCTTCCTCCTCCGGCATAGTCTGTATCCGGAACGGAGGGATGGTATGGCAGAGGAACGGCTTCCCCATCGGTTGGTGCTGGAGGAACGAAAGCGGCTGACCATGACCGCAGTGTCGGAGGTGATCAGCTTCGAGGAGGACGGGGTGGTCCTCAAGACTGCCCTGGGGACGGTGGTGATCCAGGGCCGGGGGCTGAAGCTGCGGACTCTGACGCCGGACAGTGCCCAGATGGAGGTGGAGGGGACCATCACGGCCATCGCCTATGAGGAGCCACGGGAGCGGCGGGGCTGGGCCCGCCGGTTGCTGGGATGACCGATCCGGCGCTGGAGTTCTTCCGGGTGGGCTGGGGACTGGCCCTGGGGGCGGGACTGGGGCTGTGGTATGGAGCCCTGCGCCCTCTGCGGCGGCGGTGGGACGTCCCGGCGGATCTGCTGTTCGTGGCGGGGGCGCTGTATGCATGGCTGGTGCTGAGCTTCGCCGTGTGCCAGGCGGACATCCGGATCGGCTATACGGCATCGCTGATCGGGGGCTGTGTGGCCTGGGAAGCCACGGTGGGACGATGGCTCCGGCGGCCCTTCGCCCTGTTTTGGAAGGGGATCGGAGCGGTCATCGGGGCCATATGCCTCCCTTTGAAAAAATTGTTGAAAATTTTCGTACGAATTTTCAAAAAAGTATTTGCATATATTAGAAAATGGGGTACAATAGGAGGGAATAGTCGCCGTGACCGGCGAAGATCCGGAGGGGCCACCTATGAAAGAACGTACCAAGACCAGGCCAAAATACAAGATCGTGTTCCGTCCCGGCAAGACCCTGACCAAGGTGATGCTGCTGGTGGTGATCGTATTGTCTACTGTGACGCTGATCGCCATACACGGAGCCATCCAACACGCCGAAGAAAAGGCCCAGGCGCTGCGCAGCCAGGCCTTCGCCGAGGAGCAGGAGCAGCAGGAGCTGCGCCAGGACATCGACGCCCTGGGCTCCAGCGACAGCGTGGAGAAGATCGCTGAGGAATAGCTGGGGCTGGTGGATCCGGATACCGTAGTCATCGTCGGTGACGATCAGTGAAAAAGTGAGGATGCAAGGAAATATGGATTTGACTGTAGGAGCGATCCTGGAAGGAAAAGTAAAGTCTATCACCAACTTCGGCGCGTTCGTGGCGCTGGGGGACAACAAGACGGGCATGGTACATATCTCTGAGGTGGCCAATGCCTACGTCAGCGATATCCGGCAGCATCTGACCGAGGGCCAGGACGTGAAGGTCATGGTCATCGGCAATGAGAACGGGAAGATCAATCTGTCCATCAAGCGGCTGGAGCCCAAGCCTCAGCGTGACGGTGCCCCCAGGGGGAACTTCCGCCAAAACGCCGGCGGCCAGTCCCAGAGCCGTCCCGCCCGTCCGGCCCCGGTGCCGCCGGCGGCACCCAAGACTGCCGATCAGCTCTTCGAGGAGAAGCTGAAGGCCTTCATGTCGGAGTCCGACAGCAAGATCTCCGGCATCCGCCAGTATTCGGACCACCGGACCAAGAGCAGGAGAAGATGACACCAAGGGCTGCCTGCGCGGCAGCCCTTTTGATATCCGTAGGGTGGGGGCATGCCCCCACCGGTGTTTTCGCGGCAGCGAAAACACATCGCCCGTCAGGGCGAGGAGCCACATACATCGCGGTCCGGTGGACCGCGACGGCGGAGGCATGCCTCCGCCCTACGGGAAGGTAAATATTATGTCAACTGTCGTGATCACCGGCGGGTCCCGTGGCATCGGGGCGGCGGCGGTGGAGCTGTTCGCCCAAAGGGGCGATAAGGTCTATTTTTTATATGAGAAGGAGCATGAGGCTGCTCAGGCGGTGGCGAAGCGCACCGGGGCCACGCCCATCTGCTGCGATGTGGCTGATGGACAGGCGGTGGCCCGGGCCTTTGGCCAGGTCCCGGAGGTGGACCTGCTGATCTGCAACGCCGGGATCTGCTGGACAGGGCTGCTCAGCATGATGCCGGAAAAGGATTGGGACCGGCTCTTCGATGTGAACGTGAAGGGGATCTACCACTGTGTGAACGCCGCCATGCCCTCCTTTTTGGAGAAGCACGCGGGCTGCGTGATCACCGTCAGCTCCATGTGGGGCCAGGTGGGGGCATCCTGTGAGGCGGCCTACTCTGCCACCAAGGGCGCGGTGATCGCCTTGACCAAGGCGCTGGCCCAGGAGCTGGGGCCCAGCGGGATCCGGGTCAACTGTGTGGCGCCGGGGGTGATCCTGACGGATATGTGTGGGGATGTGGCCCCTGATATTTTGGAAAGCATGGAAGAGGATACGCCGGTGGGGCGCAACGGCACCCCCATGGACGTGGCCAAGGCCATGGCGTATCTTGCGGATGCGGATTTCATCACCGGACACGTGCTGAGCGTCAACGGTGGATATGTGATTTAGGAGGATATAGAAATGAAGATCTCTATCGGCTGTGACCACGGCGCGCTGGCGCTGAAGGACGTGGTGGTGGCCCACCTGACCAAGAAGGGCTATGAGGTGAAGGACTTCGGTACTTACACCCCCGATTCCTGCGATTACCCTGAGTTCGCCGAGGCGGCTGCCAAGGCCGTGGCCAGCGGCGAGTGTGACAAGGGCATCGTGCTGTGTACCACCGGTATCGGTGTCAGCATCACCGCCAACAAGGTCAAGGGCATCCGCTGCGCCCTGCTGTCGGACGTGATGTCCGCCCGGCTGACCCGGGAGCATAACGATACCAACATGATGGCGATCGGTGCCGGCGTGGTGGGCCAGATGCTGGCGCTGCAGATCATCGACACCTGGCTGGAGACGCCTTTCTCCAATGAGCCTCGCCACCAGCGCCGGATCGACAAGCTGATGGCCGTGGAAGTATGATGCATTATGCATCCATCCACAAGGATGCAGATCCGCCAAAATAATGCGGGCACCCCGTTCGGGGTGCCCGTGTTTTTTTAGCAGCAGCCGCAGCCGTTGTTGTTGTCGCAGCCACAGCCCAGGTTGTTGCCATTGCCGCAGCAGCAGAAGAGCAGGATCAGGATGATGATCCACCAGCAGTTGTTACCGCCCCAAGAACCAAAGTTGCACATAGTCGTTACCTCCAAGATCATTTCGTTACGGCCTTCGCCGTACATTCCATGTTATTCCGGGAGGCAGAAAAGGTGCAGCGGTGGATGGATGACACAGGGATGTAACGGTAACACAGGGGACGGTTCTGTGTGTGATACCACACACAGAACCGTCCCCTGTGTTGACAGAACCCTGTGTCGAGAGGGCTTCGCGATGACAGCGTTACAGCTCTCTCAGGGCGTCCACCAGGGCGGTCTTGCCGGTGGTCTTGTCGTCCTTCATCTTGATGATCTTGGCGGGGCAGCCGGCCACCACGGCACCGGCGGGCACGTCGCCCACCACGATGGCACCGGCAGCCACCACGGCTCCCTTGCCGATGTGGCAGCCCTCGATCACCACAGCGTTGGCACCGATCAGCACGTCGTCCTCCACGATCACGGGGGTGGCGGAGGCGGGCTCGATCACGCCGGCCAGCACGGCACCAGCACCTACGTGGCAATTCTTGCCCACGGTGGCTCTGCCGCCCAGGACAGCACCCATGTCGATCATGGTGCCCTCACCGATCTCGGCGCCGATGTTGATGATCGCGCCCATCATGATCACGGCGTTGCGGCCGATGGTCACCTGCTCCCGGATGATCGCGCCGGGCTCGATCCGGGCGGGGACATCCTTCATATCCAGCATGGGGATGGCGGAGTTGCGGCAGCCGTTCTCGATCTGCACGTTCGTGAGCTTATCCTTGCCAGCCTCCAGAGCTGGGGCCACGTCCTTCCAGTCGCCGAACACGATCTTATGACCGGGGGCAGCGGGGAACACCTGGCAGCCGGGGAACGCCACTGGGGCGGTCTCCCAAACGTAGACCTTCACCGGGGTCTTCTTCTCAGAGGTACGGATATATTCGATGATCTCGTAAGCGTCCATAGTAGGGTCTCCTTCATGTCTCTAATTTCCGACACCTATCCTACCACCTTTCCGTCCGGAATACAAGAGTAAAATTGACAATCCTATAGGGGATGAGTATAATAAGGTCAGCTATGTAGGGTGGAGGCATGCCTCCACCAGTGTTTTCGCCGGGGGCGAAAACACATCGTCCGTCAGGACGATAAACACGCTCTGTGCGGCCCTACGGGCCGCGACGGCGGGGGCATGCCCCCGCCCTACAGATGGATGGAGGGATATATTTGCAGATCATCGAGGACCGGCGGGCGCTGCACCGGATCCCGGAGCTGGACCGGCAGTTGCCGAAAACGCTGGAGTATTTGACCGGACAGCTGCAGGGGCTGGGCTGTCAGGTGTTTTCTCCCATGGAGGGGGCGCTGTGCGCCTTTTTCGACTTCGGGGCGGAAAAAGCCATCGCATTCCGTTCCGACGCGGATGCCTTGCCCATCACTGAGCGTTCCCAAAAGGACTACGCCTCCACCCATCCCGGCCGGATGCACGCCTGCGGTCATGATGGGCATATGGCGATCGCTCTGGAGCTGGCCCGGCGGCTGGATGAGAAGGCGGGGCTGGCGGTCAACGTATTGATCGTGTTCCAGCCCGCCGAGGAGACCACCGGGGGCGCCAAGGACCTGTGCGACACCGGCGTGTTCCATAAATATGATGTAGAAGCGATCTTCGGGCTGCATCTGTGGCCTGGGGTGGAAGCGGGGGGCGTATTTTGCCGCCGCTGCGAGATGATGAGCCGTTCCTGCGAGGTGAGCGTGGATATCCAAGGTCGGAGCGCCCACATCGCCAAGGCCTGGGAGGGCATCGACGCCATGGCGGCGGGGGTGGCCTTCTATCAGAAGGTCCGCCAGATGGAACAGGCGCTGCCCCCCAACGTGTTCCGGATCCTCAACTTCGGAAGATTCCAGTCCGGCTCCGTCCGCAACGCCATCTCCGGTCAGACCCGGCTGGAGGGGAGCCTGCGGGCGTTCCAGGATGAGATCTTCTTCTCGCTGCAGCAGGGCATCCGGGACATCGCCCATCGGGTGGAGCAGGACACCGGCTGTACCATCACTGTGGAGATGAACGACGGCTACCCTGCGGTGCTGAACCCGGATGGGCTGTACGACAGGGTCCGGGGGCTGGTGGAGTTCCATGAGCTGGAGGCCCCCAGCATGATCACCGAGGATTTTTCCTGGTACCAGCGGTGCATCCCTGGGATGTTCTTCTTCCTGGGCACCGGCGACAGCCCGGCGCTGCACAGCGACGATTTCGATTTCGATGAGACGGTGCTGCTGCGGGGCGCGGAGTTCTTTGAGAAAATAGCGGAGGCGTGGACATGATCCCTCTCAACCATCATCTAGATCCCTTACAGCGCAGCGGCATCCGCCGGTTCACCAACATGGCCAAGGAAGTGCCAGGGTGTGTTATGTTAACTATCGGAGAGCCGGACTTCGACACGCCTGAGCCGATCAAGGCCGCTGCCTGGGCTGCTTTGGCCCAGGGCCAGACCCATTATGCCCCCAACCAGGGCATCGAGCCCCTGCGCCAAGCGATCGCTGCTTATGAAAACGCCAGGGGCATGGCCTGCCAAAGCTCCCAGGTGCTGGTCACCGTGGGCGCCACCGGGGCGCTGTATACCGCCCTCACGGGCATCCTGGATCCCGGCGACGAGGTGATCATCCCCACTCCGGCGTTCTCGCTGTACGAGACCATCACGCTGGCTGCGGGGGGCGTGCCGGTGGCGCTGGACCTGAGGGCCGATGGCTTCCAGATCACGGAGGCCGCCCTCCAGGCGCTGCTGACCCCGAGGACCAAGGCGATCGTGCTGAATTCCCCCAACAACCCTACCGGTACCATCCTTTCCGGCGCGTCTTTGGAAAATGTGAAACAGGCGGTGGCGGGGAGAGGGATCTATGTGATCTGCGACGACGTGTACCGTCAGCTCAGCTACGCCCCCTGTCCGGATCTGAGCGTGGACCCGGATCTGAAGGACCAGATCCTGCTGTGCCAGAGCTTCTCCAAGCCCTACGCCATGACCGGCTGGCGGGTGGGATATCTGATCGGACCCCAGGAGGTCATGGACCGGCTGCTGCTGCTCCACGCGGCCCAGGTGGCGGCGGTGCCTACCTTCATCCAATGCGCCTGCGTCACCGCCCTTGCCACCGATGTGGGCGATATGCGCCAGGCGTATCAGGCCCGAAGGGACTACTGTGTGGCCCGGCTGGAGAGGATGGGGCTGGGCTTCCCGGCACCGGAGGGGGCGTTCTACATCTTCGTGGACATCCGCCCCTTCGGCATGGATGGGGAGACCTTCTGCACCCGGGCGATCCGGGAGGCGGGGGTGGCCATGGTGCCGGGCTCCTGCTTCGGCGCGGAGGGCTTCGTCCGGCTGTCCTACTGCTGCGGCCAGGAGCAGCTGGCAAAAGGGTTGGACCGACTGGAGGCGTTTTTGAAGCGCCTTTCCACGGGCTGATCGGGGCCTATCCGCCGTGGGGGAACGATCGTTGTCCGGCCGTCGCAGGAGTGCCGGCCGCTCCCAAAACAGGGGGCGGGATAGTCGTAAAAATGCACAAAGGCGTAATTTGGCAATTGGCCATATTGCCGATTATGCACAAACGGTGATTGACATATGATAATGTCTGTGGTACAATCTTTTTACCAGAAGTCCGGGGGTCATTACGCTCTGATCGCCTCCGGAAGTTGTCGGTTTTAACTGTGCATCTACACAGTTAAAATAAAAAATTTTTAAAAAAAGGAAGGAAAACACAATGAAGAAGATCCTTGCACTGCTGCTGGCAGTCCTGATGATCCTGGGCATGACCGCCTGCGCTGGCGGCGAGGCCGAGGGTGGCAAGACGGACGACAGCGGCAGCAAAGTCACCAAGTTCGAGATCAAGGTGTGGACTCCCGCCGAGGACCAGGCTGAGGGCAACAACTGGCTGGTCGCTATGGAGGAGAAGTTCGAGGCTGCTCATCCTGAGTACGACATCACCTGGATCAACGAGTCCATGTCCGAGGGCGAGGCTAACACCGCTGTTACCGGCGACGTTACCGCTTCCGCCGACGTCTACATGTTCGCCAACGACCAGCTGGGCGGCCTGATCACCGCTGGTGGTCTGTCCGAGCTGGGCGGTGTCTACCTGGACCAGGTCAAGGCTGACAACTCCGAGTTCATGGTCAGCACCGTCACCCACACCGATGGCGGCGTCTACGCTTTCCCCGTGACCAACAACACTTGGTTCACCTACTACAACAAGGACGTCTTCACCGAGGAAGATGTCAAGTCTCTGGACACCATGCTGGAGAAGGGCAAGGTCTGCGTCCCCTTCACCGTGGGCTGGAACGCTGGCGCCTTCTTCCTGGGCTGCGGCGGTACTGTCTTCGGACCCAACGGCACTGATGCCGCTGCTGGCATCCAGTTCGGCGCCGACAACGGCGGTTACATCGCTGCTAAGAAGATGATCGAGGTCGCTACCAACCCCAACTGCGTCCCCGGCGGTATGGACATCGGTAAGCTGGAAGACGGCGAGGTCGCTGCTGTGTTCTCCGGCTCCTGGGATGCTGCTAAGCTGCGTGAGTCCCTGGGCGACAAGCTGGGCGTTGCTCAGCTGCCCACCTTCGAGGCTGACGGCCAGACCTACACCATGAAGGCTCTGTCCGGCACCAAGTGTGTTGGCGTCAACCCCAACTCCGGCTCTGTCAAGGGCAAGCAGAAGGCCTGCACCGAGTTCGCTGCTTTCCTGGCTTCCGCTGACGCTCAGCTGGCTCGTTACGAGATGCGTGGCGTTATCCCCGCTGCTCAGTCCCTGCTGGACAACGAGGCTATCAAGAACGATCCCGTGGCCGTTGCTGAGATCAACACCATGTCCAACTGCGCTGTCATCCAGTCCGCTCTGCCCGAGATGAACAACTACTGGACTCCTGTCCAGACCTTCGGCACCGGCTGCACCAACGGCGACATCAACATGGACAACTATCAGGATATGGTCGACCAGATGATGGAGCAGCTGAACGCTGCCGGTCTGTGATCCAAGGCCTGAGTCTTTGATCCCGCTTAACTAAAAGCACCTGGCGGCGGCTGGATAACTCTAGCCGCCGCCTTCTTTAGATAGTGATAAGAAGGGAGACGTTTACGTGTCTAATCAATTGACAAAAGCAGATGCTGCTCGTAAGAGAAACGTCAAGAACCCCACTTCTCTGCTGAGCGCACTGACGAACGGCGGTCCCGTCGTTTGGGCCTCTTGCCTGGTCATGGGTCTGGGCAACATGGTCGCGGGTCAGATCGGTAAGGGCCTGATCTTCCTGGCCATCGAAGCGATCGTGATCTGTCTGCTGGCTCTGCCCATGCTCACCGACCTCAACGGTGTGGCATACACCGGTATGGACTGGATCCGTATGCTGGGCAACCTGGGCGACCGTCCTGATACCAAGCAGTGGAACGAGGAAGAGATGATCATGGAGCAGGTCTTCGGTGACCGTTCTCACATGATCCTTCTGTACGGCATCATCTTCATCGCCGTCATCGCGGTCCTCGTCGTTTTCTGGCGTGCCTCCGTGCGCAGCGGCTACATGGCTCTGTGCACCCGTAAAGAGGGCAAAAAGCCCCTCACTCTCATCCAGGACATCAAGGAGCTGTTCGATAGCAATATCCACAAGCTGCTGATGGCATTCCCCTTCGCTTGCCTGGTGGTCTTCACCTTCATCCCTCTGTTCTACATGATCTCCATGGCCTTCACCAACTACCGGAAAGAGGCCTTCTATGTGGGCGAGGTGCTGACGGACCATCTGAACCTGTTCGATTGGGTCGGCCTGGATAACTTCGCTGAGCTGTTCAGCTCCGGCTCCGTGATCGCGGAGCAGTTCTGGTCCGTTCTGAGTTGGACCCTGATCTGGGCCTTCTTCGCAACGTTCCTGAACTTCTTCATGGGCACCTTCGTGGCCATGATCATCAACCGTCCCACCACTCAGCTGAAGGGCTTCTGGCGTACCGTGCTGTCTATCACCATCGCGGTGCCTCAGTTCGTGTCCCTGCTGCTGATCGGTAAGATGTTCGCAGACAACGGCATCATCAACAAGGTGCTGATGGATACTGCGCTGACCGACGAGATCGTCCGTTGGTACTCTGTCACCACCGGTGCCCGTATCTTCGTCATCGTGATCAACCTGTGGGTCGGTATCCCCTATACCGTCATGCAGGTCACCGGTATCCTGAAGAACATCCCCGCAGATCTGTACGAGGCAGCTCGTATCGATGGCGCGAATGCTCTGCAGCAGTTCCGCCATATCACTCTGCCCTACATGATCTTCGTCATGACGCCTTATATCATCACCTCCTTCACCGGTAACATCAACAACTTCAACGTCATCTTCCTGCTGACCGGTGGTTCTCCCAATGTCCTGGGTCAGACCGCTGGTACGACCGACCTTCTGGTCACCTGGCTGTACAAGCTCAGTGTCGACAAGCAGCAGTATGATATCGCTGCGGTCATCGGTATCTGCACCTTCATCGTGCTGTCTATCGTGTCCCTGGTGACCTACCGCAGCTCCGGCTCCTACAAAGATGAGGAGGGCTTCAAGTAATGGCTAATCTTGCTAAGACGAATAAGACCGGATCTTTGAAGACCAAAAGATTCACGATGGACGTTCTGGTCCATACCCTGCTTCTGATCATCGCGATCATCTGGATCAGCCCCTTCGTTTACCTGCTGGCCCAGAGCTTCCGTGGTGGCCTCAACAAGTCCATGGAGTACTCCCAGTTCTTCCCCAAGATCTGGTCTCTTGAGAACTATACCCGCCTGTTCACTGACACGGCCGTTCTGAACTTCCCCCGGATGTTCATGAACACTCTGATGATCTCCTGCTGCTCCTGCGTGATCAGCACTTTCTTCGTCATGTCCGTGTCCTACTGTATGTCCCGCCTGAAGTGGAAGATGCGTAAGCCCTATATGAACATGGCTATGATCCTGGGCCTGTTCCCCGGCTTCATGTCCATGACCGCTACCTACTTCCTGCTGAAGGCCATGGGCCTGACCGAGGGCTCCAACATCCCTCTGGCCCTGATCATCTGCTACTCCTCCGGTGCCGGTACTGGCTTCTACGTCATGAAGGGCTACATGGATACCATCCCCAAGGCTCTGGACGAGGCCGCCTATCTGGACGGCGCTACCAAGTGGCAGACCTATATCAAGATCATCCTGCCCCTGTGTAAGCCGATGATCGTTTATCAGATCATCACTTCCTTCATGGGCCCCTGGTGCGACTTCATCTTCTGCAAGCTGATCTGCCGTACCAATCAGCAGTTCTACACCGTTTCCATCGGTCTGTACACCATGCTGACCATGGAGCGTATCAACAGCTGGTTCACCGTGTTCTGCGCCGGCGCTGTGCTGGTCGCGATCCCGATCTCCATCCTGTTCATCATCACTCAGAGATTCTATCAGGAAGCCATGAGCGGCTCCGTCAAGGGTTAAGCCTATGACGCGGACGCTACGTCTCCTAATGTGTCTGCTTCTCGTCACTTCTATGCTGGTGGGCTGTTCGCAGCCCACCAGTGATGGTGGCGAAGACTCCACTCCTGTGGAGTTGACCCTGGAGCAGCGGCTCGAGAAGTATGCCGAGCTGGGCTCCAGCCCCGACGATAACTATCGTACCTGGTACGAGGTGTTCGTCTATTCCTTCTGTGACGCCAATGGCGACGGGATCGGTGACCTGCAGGGCCTGATCTCCAAGCTGGACTACATCCAGGGCCTTGGCTTCACCGGCATCTGGCTGATGCCGATCAACCCCAGCCCCAGCTATCATAAGTACAATGTGGACGATTACTATGAGATCGACCCGGCTTATGGCACCATGGCGGACTTCGAGCAGCTGATCTCGGAGTGCGACAAGCGGGGCATCAAGGTGATCATCGATCTGGTGGTCAACCACACCGGCTATAACCACCCCTGGTTCCAGGAGGCTGCTGATTACCTGCGGTTCCTGGATATCAAAGACGACCCCGATCCGGCGGAGTGCAAGTACGTGGAGTACTACAATTTCGTCAAGGAGGGGGAGCAGAAGGGGGAGGCTTATCGTATGCTTTCCGGCTCCAACTATTACTATGAAGGCCAATTCACCCATGAGATGCCCGACCTGAACTGGGAGTGCGAAGCCATGCGTGAGGATGTGAAGGCCGTCATGGAGTTCTGGCTGGATAAGGGCGTTGCCGGCTTCCGTGTGGATGCCGCAAAGGAATTCTACACCGGCGCTGTGGAGAAGAACGTCGAGGTCTTGTCCTGGCTGCAGGAGACTGCTACCTCCATCGATCCCGACGCTTACATGGTCGCTGAGGTGTGGGAGAACAACTACACCCTGATCAAGAGCTACTATGAGTCCGGCTTCACCAGCATCTTCAATTACCCCTTCGGTAATTCTGCCGGTAAGCTGATGCAGGTACTCAATGGCCGTGGTAACCCCAACATGGTCAACACCTGGGCCACCGCCTTGCAGACTGCCAGCGGTGCGTATGCCCAAGCGAACCCTGACTACATCGATGCACCCTTCCTTTCCAACCATGACGTGCTTCGTATCTTCGATAACGTCAAAGGTGACGAGCTGCGTGTGAAGATGGCTGGTGCCATGAACCTGTTCATGGGCGGCAGCGCCTTCGTCTACTATGGTGAGGAGATCGGTATGGCCGGTACCGGTGCCAGCGACGACGATCCGTCCAAGCGGGCCCCCATGTACTGGAACACCTCCAACAACTATGGTATGACGACGCCCCCCACCGGCTGCAAGCTGCCCTCCGGCGGCTACCCCCTGGGCAGTGCCGAGGAGCAGATGGAAGATGAGGGGTCCGTTTACAACTATTACCGGGAAGCGATCGCGATCCGCAACGCATTGCCTATGATCGCCCGGGGCAAGAACACGGCTGAGACGGCCCTGAACGTGGGCTGCGTCAGCGCTGTTCGCAAGACCTGGAACGACCAGGAGTGCATCATCCTCATGAACATCGACGATGATGCCGCTGGCGCTCAGGTGGATCTGTCCGCCTACTCCGACTGGAGCTTGGTGGCCACCTTGTCCGCCAATGGCGAGAAGGTGGAGATGGATGGCACCACCTTGAAGATGCCGGCCTACGGTATCGCGATCCTGACCCCCAGCAACTGATCTTTAGCGCCCTTCCTGCCAAGAAGGCGGGAAGGGCGCATTTTCAGGGCTGCCCCTGAGAGCCGGAAGGTCCTCCGACTTTGAGCGGTGTCCCTCCAGACCTCCATAGAAAAGGAGACGTTTTCAATGAGTTATCGCATCGAGCCTCCCCGGAAAAGAAAGGGGAATTCAATCCAGACCCTGCGTTACTGGGGGCTGTTCGCCTTGGCAGTGGGCATCGCTGCCCAGACCATCATCCAGAACCGGATCTTGGGGGTCAACATCAGCACCGGTAAAGAGGTATACGATCTGCTGGCTGACAGTAAGAATATGGCCCTTGCCACTGCCGCTATCGTGGCCCAGCTGCTCAATGCCTGCGCGATCCCCCTGTTCTGCTTTTTGCTGGTGGAGGGTGTCGTCCATACCAAGAGCTTCCGCAATTATTTCCTGAGAGTGGCAGGCATCGCGCTGCTCAGTGAGATCCCCTTCAACCTGGTGATGACAGGGAAGGTGCTGGACCTCAACAGCCGCAACCCTGTGGTGGGTCTGGTCCTGGCGATGGTGGTGATTTTTTTCCTGAAGCAGTACGCGGCAAAGTCCTTCAAGGGTATCGCGATCCCGGTGTTGGTGATCGCCCTGTCGATCCTTTGGGTGGATATGCTCCGGATCGAGGATGGTGCTGCCACGGTGTTGGTGGCGGCTACTCTGTGGTTGACCCGTAAGAAGCTGACCGGGCAGGTGTTCGGCGGCGCGGTCGTCATGTGTCTGTGTATGATCATGGATCCGCTGTATATGTTGGCTCCGCTGGTGTTCCTGTTCATCCATTTCTACAATGGAGAAAAGGGCGAGAGCATCCGGTGGATCGATCTTCTGGCCTACCCTGCCCTGCTGCTGGGCCTGTGGCTGTTGGGCCTGTTGGCATTCTGAATCTGATCCTATCCGAGCCGTCCCGTGCATTTGCGGGACGGCGTTTTTTATTCGTCCAGTGGATCAGATATGGGTGGAGCGCGGTTTCGAGTGATATTTCATTCAACGATGTACTTGCGTTCATGCACAAAACATGATATGATGTAGTTAGTGGAATTATGGAATTTCAACAAATAGGAGGAAATACTATGGACCGATCATTTAAACGCATCCTGTCTGGCCTGCTGACAGTGGCACTGCTGGTGGGGCTGTTCGCTGGACTGGTCGTACCCAGCGTGGAGGCAGCTACTTCTGCTCAGGTCACCACCGGCAATGTGGCCCTGGGCAAGTCCGTTGCCTTTTCCAGCGGCGCTCAGCTGACCACCGACAGTAACTACGATGGCACTGCTGTCAAGGCTGGCCTGTCCGTGCTGACGGACGGTGTGGCCGACTCCCCCAACTGGTGGGTCAACAATGGCAATCCCTATGTGGCGCTGAAAAGCAGCGTCCTGTCCGGTCCTTACATCTTTTCCGTGGACCTGGCGGGGAGCTATATCACGGAGCAGATCTCCATCTACAGCTACAGCCGTCCCAAGTGGAGCGTCTCCCCTCTGGAGTCGGTCACCTTCACCATCTCCGAGGATGGCAGCAGCTGGACGACTCTGGGCACTGTGACCCTCAGCGAGGCTGTCAAGACCACGATCCTCGATCCCAACTACACTGGGGACGAGGCAGTGGTGGAGATCTACGAGTTCGCCCTGCCGGTGGAGGCCACGGGCCGCTATGTCCGTGCCAACTTCGACACCAACGCTTCCGGCCTGGTGGGCATCGGTGAGTTCGAGGTCTACGGCCAGAAAGCCCCCAGTCTGATCACTTCCGGGGCCACCATCACCTATTTCGGTCACGGCACTGAGGTGGGCAGCGATGCGAACTGGGGCGCTGCCGCGGTGGAGTCTGGACTGTCCGTGTTGACCGATGGCGTCGGCAATTCCCCCAACTGGTGGGTCAATAACGGTAACCCCAACATCGGCCTGAAAAACAGCGTCCTGCCCGGTGATTATGTGTTCAATCTGGACATCGGCGCGCCCAGCAGCGTCAGCCGGATCAGCACCTATTTCTACAGCCGCACCGACTGGGGCGTGGACGCCCCCGACGCGGTGACTTACAGCATCTCCAACGACGGCATCAAGTGGACCCAGTTGGGGACTTTGGATAAGACTTCTGCCACCACCACTGCGCTGGTGGACGAGCGGAACCCCGACGACCAGGCTCCCACGATCTATACCTTCACTCTCCTGTTCGATGCGGTGGATGCCCGGTATGTGAAGGTCACCTTCGGCACCAACGCCTTGGGTCTGATCGGCTTGCAGGAGATCCAGGCCTATGGTGTGAAGAAGACGATCACCAACCTGGCTCTGGGCAAGATGGCCAGTTCCAACAACTACACCTATCAGATCACCGGCGGCGGTACCGGCTATGAATCCACCGGCACCACCAAGTCCGATGGCTCCCGCTACACCGTCACGGAAGTGGAGCTGGCTTCCGCCGCACGGTTGACGGACGGCACCATCATCAACGCTTCCGCCGTGACGTACCCCTCCAACTGGGCGTCCCAGGCCTGGAACAGCTCCGGTACGATCATGAGCAAGTACCTCCAGATCTACCGCAACGACTCCCGTATCATCACCCTGGATCTGGGATCCGTCCGCAACGTTACCGGCATCCGGATGCACTTCGGTGCCCAGGAGAGCATGGGCTTCTATATGCCCACCAACGTCACCTACTATCTGTCGGAGAACGGCACGGACTTCTATCAGGTGGCGGACGTGTGGAACTACCAGTCCACCGCCGACAGCAACGACTCCAACATCTCCGGCACCAGTATGCGTCATGAGTGGTACAGTGCCAGCGGCATCAGCTACAATGCCCGGTATGTGAAGGTCATCTTCCCGGTGAACGTGTACATCCTGTCCGACGAGCTGCAGGTGTGGGGCTGTGAGGAGCTGTCCACCTCCGCTCCCGCCCTGGATGGCTGCCCCAAGTACGATCCTCTGGAGGACTATGTGGGCCACTTCGCTGACTCTGCCCAGACCGGCGGTGTCCGCAACGAGTTCATGGCCTACTCCGGCTGGTATGTCAATTCCGACGGCGGCGACGTGTACAACACCTATAAGGCCGTCAAGGATTACATGCCTGCTATCACCTATATCGACTCCAATGGCGTCCCCCAGGACTGGCTCTTTGACGATATGACCGTCATGGGGCACTACTATACCTCCAGGGGCACCTTCAACTCCTATAAAGCCGGTTACACTTCCGGTAAGTATTACGCGAACCAAGACGATTGGTACGAGTGGCTGTGTTATGCTTTCGGTAAAGATGTCAACGGTAACGACATGAGCTATGATGGCTACGATGTGATCAATCTGGAGGCCCTGGAAGAGGCCACCCGGATCGCAAAGGAGACCCTGAACGACCCCGACTACAAGGTGGGCGTGAAGCTGGTGCTGTTCCCTGCTGTGGAATACCAGGAGGACTGGGGCTACATCGATGGAGAACACATCGACTTCACCATCTCCGGTTGTGGTTCTCAGGAGGTGGCACTGGCTAACCGGGCCAAGGCCTATCAATGGTACGTGGATCAGGCGGTGGCCATGTGGGAGAACGCTGGATTTGAACATCTGGAGCTGACGGGCTTCTACTACTATGAAGAGACGATCCACGAGTCCACCGACCGGATCGCCAAGGCCGCCACCCAGGAACTGACCAAGATCGTCCACGCCCACGCCACTCCCTCCACCAACACCAAGGACAGCTTCAACAGCGAGGTAGGCGGTCATCTTTACATCTACCAGCTGCCCTTCTATCAGTCTGAGGGCTACTGGAACTGGGCGGAGTACGGCTTCGACTATGCGCTCATGCAGCCCAACTACTCCTTCTACGATATGTACACCCTGACCCAGCTGAAGGAGTGCGCGGATCTTTGCACCTACTATGGTCTGGGCATGCAGATGGAGTTCGGCGGCACCGCCAGCACCACTTATCATGAGAAGTTCGAGGATTACCTGACCTATGGTAAGGAATACGGCTACCAGAGCGCAGTGGTGTCCTGGTACATGAGTACCTGGGGCTGCTACTCCATGGCATACAACAACAACGGCACCCGTTACCTCTACGACATGGTCTATGAGTTCGTCCAGGGCCAGACCATCCCCACCTGTGAGCATCCCGAGCATAACACCAGCGGCCGCTGCACCAACTGTGCCGCCGATGTGGGACATACCTTCGTGGACGGCGTGTGCGCCTGTGGTGCCAGCTGCGTCCATTCCGGTCACGACACCGCGGGCAACTGCCCTCTGTGCGGCGAGTATGTGGGCCACAGATACGTGAGCGTCACCACCGCCCCCACCTGCACTTCGGCGGGCTACGATACCCACACCTGCTCCATCTGCGGTGACAGCTACACCACGGAGGGCGAGGCAGCTCTGGGCCACAGCTATGTGGGCGTGGTAACGGAGCCTACCTGTACGGCAGAGGGCTACACCACCTATACCTGCTCTGTCTGCGGCGATAGCTACACCGGCGATACCGTGGCAGCCCTTGGACACGATCATCAGTTGATCGGCACCGGCGAGCCCACCTGCACGCAGGATGGCAGCTATTATTATGAGTGCAGCCGGTGTGGCGACAGCTATGGGGAACCCATCCCGGCTCTCGGCCATGTCTATTCCGACGGCAGTTGTGTGTACTGCGGCGCGGCGGATCCCGACTACAGCACCGTGGTGCAGCCCACCCTGGCGCTGAGCTACGGCACCGTCAGCTTCGAGAGCGAGATCCTGTACAACATCTACTTCAGCGCCTCCAACTTGGATAGCGTGGTGGAGATGGGCATGATCACCTTCGATGAAGAGCTGACCGACGGCACCATCGACGATGCAGTGGCGGTCTACTCCAACTACTCCACCGATGGCTCCGTTTACATGGTGGCCACCGAGGGCATCGCCGCCAAGCGGATGGCGGACCAGATGTGGTTCAAGATCTACGCGAAGCTTACTGATGGCTCTTATGTGTATACCAGCGTGAACTACTACTCTGCAGTCCGGTATGCAACCTCCATCCTGAACCGGACCTCCAGCAGCTCCTACAGCAAGGCGCTGGTGGTGGCCATGCTGAACTACGGTGCGGAGGCCCAGCTGTACTTCGGGTATAACACCGAGGACT
>JAFTKE010000059.1 GCA_017456045.1 Oscillospiraceae bacterium | reverse complement strand
GGCACGGACAGCGTTGGCCATCTGGCCCATGATGGGGCGCTCCTCAGCGGACAGCTTACCCATCATCTTCAGCACGGCGGTCAGCTCGCCTTTTTTGCCCAGCCATTTGACGCGCTGTTCGTCCAGGGCGGCGGTGTTCTCCGCGGCATCCATGGCTGCCAATGCGTCTTGGCGGATCTGCTCTAATCGTTCTTTCATATCTATGCTCCTTCCAGAGTTTTTCAAAAAAATAGACCTTCCATCCCAGAAACAGGGACGAAAGGCATTCCTTCCGCGGTACCACCCACGATTCGCCGCAAAACGGCGCACTTTTCAGATGCAGACACATCCAAGACCGATAACGGAGTCACCCGTCCATTCCTACGCCCTGTGCTTCATTTTTGGGGATCCCCACGTCGGGCTTCGCCCTCCTCGGGATGATACAGTGGTTCAGATGGCAGCTCCCGGGAGAAAGCCCGATATCTCACCCAAGCGGCTCACACCATCCCGCTCTCGCTGGCGAAGTGAAGCTGATATCAGGCAGCCCGTTCAACGCATTTGCATATCACAGTGGATATTAGCATATTTGGATCGGAAATGCAAGTGTTTTTTGCGTTTTTCGCGACTTGACGGATAGGAAATGGGGTGGTATGATGTCTGCATCGACTAATGACAGGAGGGATGGCGATGTATCAGCCTTTGGCGGACCTTTTGCGGCCGCAGACGTTGGATGAGGTCTATGGTCAGGATCATATCTTGGGCAAGGGGGCGGTGCTTCGCCGGTTGATCGACTCCGGGAAGATCCCTAATATGGTGTTTTATGGTCCCAGTGGCACAGGGAAGACCACTGTGGCTAACATCATCGCTAAGATGACGGATCGGCGGCTGTACAAGCTCAATGCTACCACCGCTTCCACGGCGGACATCAAGCAGATCGTATCGGAGCTGGACACCTTCATGGCCCCCAACGGTGTACTACTGTACCTGGACGAGATCCAGTCCTTCAATAAAAAGCAGCAGCAGTCTCTTTTGGAATACATCGAGAACGGGAAGATCACCCTGATCGCGTCCACTACGGAGAATCCTTATTTCTATGTGTTCAACGCGATCCTCAGCCGGTCTACGATCTTCGAGTTCAAGCAGATCTCTGCGTCTGCCGCTTTGCAGGCGGTGCGCCGGGCGGTAGCGTTCATGGAGGAGCGGACAGCGTTGCGGGCGGTCCCGGAGGAGGGGGCGCTGGAATACATCGCATCCTGCTGCGGTGGGGATCTTCGGAAGGCTATGAACGCTGTAGAGGTGCTGTTCTCCGCCGGTGTGCCGGAGGGGGACAAAATAGCACTGACACTGGAGGATGTGAAGACCGTCACCCAGAAAAGTGCTATGCGGGCGGACCGGGATGGGGATAACCACTATGATCTGTTGTCTGCTTTGCAAAAATCGATCCGGGGGTCTGATCCGGATGCGGCCTGCCATTATCTTGCCAGATTATTGGAAGTGGGCCAGATGCAGTCTGCTTGCCGCCGTCTCATGGTGATCGCGGCGGAGGACGTGGGGCTTGCGTACCCTCAGATCATCCCGATCGTCAATGCCTGTGTGGATATGGCGCTGAAGCTGGGGATGCCGGAAGCCCGGATCCCTCTTGGGGACGCGGCGGTGCTGATGGCCACTTCACCCAAGTCCAATTCTGGGCATATCGCTTTGGATATGGCGCTGGCGGACGTGCGACAGGGCAAGGGCGGCGATTTTCCCCGGCATTTGCAGAACGTCCACGCCGATTCCCACACCATGGAGCGGGAGCAGGGGTATCTGTATCCCCATGACTATCCGGATCATTGGGTGCGACAGCAGTATCTGCCGGACGCTTTGGTGGGGACACGGTATTATGAGTACGGTCCCAACAAGCTGGAGCAGACTGCGAAGCAGTATTGGGACAAGATCAAAGGAGTGTGATCGGTATGGAGATCCAGGTGGGAGACATCCTTACCATGAAAAAAGCCCATCCCTGCGGGGACAAACGTTGGGTGGTACTGCGGACGGGGGCGGATCTGGGACTGCGGTGCATCGGCTGTGGTCATGAGATCATGACGCCGCGCTTCAAGATAGAGAAGAACATCCGCTCCGTCCAAAGTGTGAAAAAAACTTCGACGTGACATGGCAGCGACCGATCCACTCGGTCGCTGCTTCTTCTTTTTGGGATGGATGCGTGCAGATCCCGGTCCGATCCGAGGGTAGTGTCTCGACGGACTTTTTTATGGACGGGCGGTATACTGGAGCCACTGGAGGTGGGACGGTGCCGGTATATCTGGATCTGTTGATACTACTGAATTTTATCGTGGATCTGCTTCTCCTGGTGGCGACCAATCGGCTTTCCGGGCATCCCAATGGGGTGGGACGAGCGGCCCTTGGGGCGCTGTTGGGAGGTGTTTATGGCGGGGCGTGTGTGATCCCGGGGCTTCGATTCCTTGCCGGGACGTTCTGGCGGGTGGTGTTCCTGGGCCTGATCGGCATGGTGGCCTTCGGTTTCCGGCGGTACGCCATGAGACGCTGTGTCGTGTTCGTGCTGCTGAGCATGGCGCTGGGTGGCGTGGCGGTCGGGCTGGAAGGAGGCGGGGCATCGACTCTGATACTGTCTGCTGGGGCGGTGTGCGCCATGTGTTTGTTGGGCTTTCGTGGGAAGCTTGGTAAGCAGTATGTCCCGGTGGAGATCCGAAGCAAGGGGGTCACGGTGCGGTTCATGGCTCTGCTGGATACTGGGAACGCACTCGTCGATCCGATCAGCGGGAAACAGGTGTTGGTGGTCTCTTCCAGGGTCTTCACCCAGTTGACTGGGCTTGGGAAAGAGATCCTGGAGGATCCGGCGAAGGTGATGGGAGAATTGGAAGGAGGGCGATTGATCCCGTTCCATGCGGTGGGGCGAAGTGGTGGGCTTTTGGCGGCGAAACGGTACGAGGAAGTAAGGATCGGTGGTCGGTGTGGGAGCTGTCTGGTGGCTTTCGCTCCCAATGAGGTGGGGCGGGGGCAGCCCTACGAGGCGTTGACAGGAGGGGTCATATGAGGAAAGTCTGGAGGCTCGTGCTGCAGTGGCTGGGCATCCTGCCCAGAGGGGAGATCTATTATATCGGGGGGAGCGACGTACTTCCGGCGCCACTGAAGGGGCAAGATGAGCTGGATGCGCTGATCGCTCTGGAGCAGGGCGATGAAGGAGCCAAGCAGCTGCTGATCGAGCATAATCTAAGACTGGTGGTGTATATTTCCCGGCGGTTCGAGAATACTGGGGTGGATCTGGAGGATCTGATATCCATCGGTACGATCGGGCTGATCAAAGCCATCGGGACCTATCGACGGGACAAGAACATCAAGTTGGCCACCTATGCGTCTCGGTGTATCGAGAACGAGATCTTGATGCATATCCGAAAGATCTCCAATCAGAAGACGGAGGTCTCACTGGAGGAGCCGATCAATATGGACCATGAGGGGAATGAGCTGGTGCTGTCGGATATCCTGGGGACGGATGAAGACGTGGTGGCGCGTCCGTTGGAGGATGATGTGGACCTGTGCGTGCTGCGGCAGGCCCTGGGCCAGCTGCCCCAGCGGGAGCGGGAGATCGTGACCATGCGGTTCGGACTGGAAGGGAGGAAAGAGCTGACCCAAAAGGAGGTGGCACAGAAGATGGGGATCTCCCAGTCTTACATATCCAGGCTGGAGAAGCGGATCATGCTGCGGCTCCGAAAAGAGATGATCCGACAGACAAGTTGCGCTTGACTTTGGGATTCGGTATGATATAATCGATATAGAATCATATCGATATGATTTCGTATCGATTATAGGAGTGGGGCGCTGTTATGGAACGTAAGGAGATATCCAAGTCCGTATTGAAGCGGTTGCCTGGTTACTTGGCTTATTTGAAGAGCATCCCTGAGGGAGGATCTCCTTACATCTCTGCTACGGCCCTGGCCAACGCTTTGGGCATGGGCGAGGTGCAGGTGCGTAAGGATCTGGCTATGGTCTGCGACGGAGGACGGCCAAAGATCGGCTATCCTCGTGAGGTGCTGATCGACGACATCGAGCAGTTCCTTGGATACGATAATACCACTGATGCGGTGTTGATCGGCGCAGGGAAGTTGGGGCAGGCACTGTTGGGTTACGTGGGATTCGAAGCCTACGGGCTGAACATCCTGGCGGCGTTCGACACGGATCCTGCGACGGACCGCACTGATGATGGTAAGCCGATCCTCCATATCGATCAGCTGGAGAGCTTTTGCCGCAGTCACAAGGTACTGATGGGGATCATCACGGTGCCGGTGGAGCACGCGCAAAGCGTCTGCGATAAGCTGATCGGATGCGGCATCAAGGCGATCTGGACCTTTGCGCCCACGCATTTGGAGGTCCCTTCTAATATCCTGGTGCAACATGAGAACATGGCGACCTCGTTGGCGGTGCTGAGCATGCATTTGCAGGCGCAGATGAAGGAGAAAAAATGATCGATACGCCCGCTGTGTGCGGGCGTATATTTTTTGGTCGTCGTATTGCATTCTATCGGATCGATCGTTATAATATACTTGCCAATAATATAGGAGGTGTTTTTTATGAATGCTATGAAAAAGTATCTTGCTGAGTTCATCGGTACCTTCGTGCTGGTGCTGTTCGCCTGTGGGACAGCCTGCGTGGTGGGCTGCTCTGCGGAGAATGGGACAGGGTATCTGCTGACGGCGCTGGCTTTTGGCCTGGTGATCGTTGCGATGGCCTATTCCATCGGCAATATCTCCGGCTGCCACATCAATCCTGCGGTCTCCATCGCCATGCTTGTCAATGGGAAGCTGTCCATCAAGGACTTCATCGGGTATGTTTGCGCGCAGGTGCTGGGTGCCATCGCCGGTGCGGCTGTGCTGATGGTCCTGGTGGGCAAGGAGTCCGGTCTGGGCACCAACGCACTGTATCAGGGCGATATCTGGATGTCCATCCTGGTGGAAGTGATCCTGACCTTCGTGTTCGTGATCTCCATCCTGGGCGTGACCTCTAAGGTGGAGAACGGTGCAGTGGCTGGTATCGTTATCGGTCTGAGCTTGACCCTGGTCCATATCCTGGGCATCTCTTTCACTGGTACTTCTGTCAACCCTGCCCGTAGCCTGGGACCTGCTCTGCTGGTGGGTGGCGACGCCCTCGCTTGTGTGTGGGTGTTCATCGTCGCTCCGTTGGTGGGTGGTGTGCTGGCTGCGCTGGTGTACCGCTTCCTCTCCTCTGAGAAGAAGTGATCGGTACGATCACATAAGGAACGGCTCTCTGCGTTGGATCGCAGAGAGCCGATTTTTCATATCAGAGACTCCATCTCTTTCTGGAAACGTTGGAAGTCCAGCTGGGAACGCTTTTTTAATAGATAAGTGGTCAGTTCTGTCATATAGTGCTGGTTGCATTCTTTTTCTATTGGGCAGGAACTGCACGAGTGCATATCGCAGTGGAGGATGTAAGGCGCCAGAGGGTCCCGGTCCTTATCCAGCCGCTGCCGGACCAATGCCACGATGGGAGGACGATGGAACCGATCCAGGATCTTCTGGACCTGGGTGGCAGGGTAGCCCTCCTGCGTCAGGGCCATGGCTCGCTGGAGACAAAGGAGATATTCCTTATCCTCGCCTTGGGACAGGCGGACCATGTTCCTGATACGATCGATCGCCTCGGCGGTATGGCCCAGCTTGAGGAATACATAGCCCAAAGTCGCATTGTAAAGGCATCCATCCTGGGACTGGGAGATGTCGGCCGAGAGCTTCGCCTGGCTCAGGAAGCCGTGGACACCGTTGATATTGGATGTGAAATGCTTAGTCTCTTCCACATGCATGAGAAGGCCCAGTATATCCTGGATCGATGCGGTGCTGGGGTCACGTAGGGTGTCCCGAGCGTATTTGGCGTAGCGCAGGTCATCGGTCTTGGGATCGATGCGCCCCAGGAAGCATTCACTGTAGCCAGGGATGATCACCTGATAGGTGGGGAAGCCCAGACTGGAGCAATCCCGGACCAGGATGTCATGGCCCATATCCTTGAAATAGGCGATGCATTGACGCAGCAGCTCTTTGTTCCCGGGACCGGGGAGGCCCATGTCAGGGTCAAAGGGGAACTGGGGATCGCCAACGAAGAACAGGGGAGATTTTTCCCAGGAACCTTGGGTGACCTCGTTGGAGATGCTTGTGAAGCTGTCTCGTTTCCTGGGGAGGAATTCCTGGAACCGGGCCACATTGCGGATATCATAGCCCTGGAAGCTTTCTGTGAGAGAACGCTCCAGCGCGATCTTGAAGATCGGATATGCCCCCAGGTGGGTGTGGTAGCGTCCGGTCCGCTGGTCGATCATGCAGACGCATACCACCGGGAAGCCGGTCCCCAGGGAGCAGTCCTTCACGCTGACCTGGTAGCCCTGGGCTCGGATGTAGGTGATGATGTCGTAGGCGGTATCATACTGCTGCAGCACCTCTTCCGGGATATCGGGGAGGGAGAGGTCCTCTGCGATCATCCGGATCATGTGGGCACGCTCCACGATCTCGCTGATCGCCTGGACCAGGGCTTCCTCTGGTGTGTTGCCTGCGGCGCAGCCGTTGGTGGTGTAGACCTTGCCCCGCATCTCGTTGGGGAAGTGGGCCGGCGAACCGGTGGTCAGACAATAGAAGGGGGAACAGGCCACCATGCCATCCCGGTCGGCGTTGCGCAGCAGGACCTGCCGGGCAGTCATGTCGCTTCCGGTATACAGTTTCACCCGCTGGGCGATCTGCTGATACCATTTGAGATCCTGATCCAGAAGCTTCTGGGCGGGGATCTTCACGGTGTTGGGGTCGTTGGCTGTCAGGTCGGCTGTCTTTTGGGCGTGGCCTTTGCCGATGGTGCCGAATTGGAGCCGTTCCATCAGCTCGCCGTAGCCGCTGGCCCGGGCGAATTCCTTGGTCAGGCCCTTGCCGTTGACGCTGAAGGAGGTCCCTTCTACACGGACCGCCATGGAATGGCAATAGGGGACGCAGGTCTCCCGCCAGTATTCCTCCACCTGGATATTGTTCTCCGCCAGGATCTGGCGGATCTTCTCAACGGTGGCGACAGGGTCCCGGTCCTTGAGCTGTTCGCCGGGCGTGGTGGGGATGGCTTTATTTAGATCCATATCGAACCATCCTCCCATCACAGGATCGAACGCAGCTGCTGGGCGAAGGCATCGAAGCTGAGGGACGCCATCTTTTCATCCAGCAGGGCGGACAGCTGATCGGTGCGCTTCTGGCAGCAGCCGTCATAGATCGGACAGCTTTGGTCGCATCGCGCCGGACAGTGGAGGATGAAGGGAGACATGGGGTTGTTGCCGGGGGAAAGGGCCTGGATGCAACGCTGGAGGGTGTCCTCTTCGTGGAGCGCCCGGAGGAAGTCCTGGGCCTGCTCGGCGGTGTAGCCGTTTTGCAGCAGGCTGAGATACTGCTTCAGGCACACCAGGTAGCCCTCATCCGTCGCGCTGGCGAAGGGCAGCATCTCCTGGACGCAATGGAGCAGCTCGGTACGTTTTCCCAAGACGTGGTAGACATAGCCGAGGGAGGCGGACATGAGGAACTGTTCCTGCTCCTTGGAGATCTTTGCCGTGAGACGAGCGGACATCAGGAAGCCGTGGACGCCCCGGATGGTGTCACTGAACTGCTTCATCTGATCCAAGTGGAGCATCAGGCCCAGCATATCCTGGATAGTAGCGTCGGCCGGGGAGCGGAGGGTCTTGATGGCGTGAGGAGCGTAGCGATGGTCGTCCATATTGATGCTCAGACGGTTGATCTGAGCCTCGCTGTAGCCGGGGACGATCACCTGATAGGTGGGGAAGCCCAGGCAGGAACGGTCCCGCACCAGGATCTGATAGCCTCTGGCATTGAAATAGTCCACACACTGACGCAGCAGCGCCCGATTGTCACCGCCGGGGAAGCCCAGGGCGGGATCGAACTGGCGGTGGGGCTTGCCGGCGAAGAATTCTGGACGCTTGGCCCAGGTGCCCATGGTCAGCTCGTTGGACAGCTCGTTGAGGGAGTAGTTGCCGGTCTTCTTATAGGAGAAGCCCTCGAAGGTGGCGATGTTTTTGATGTTGCGGCCCTGGAAGCTCTCGGTCAGGGACCGCTCCAGTGCGATCTCGAAGATCGGGTAGGCACCGAAATGGGTATGATACCGGCCGGTGCGCCGGTCGATGATGCAGGCGCAGACCACCGGGAAGCCGGTGCCCAGGGAGGCATCCTTCATATGTACCTTGTAGCCGTTTTCACGGACGAAGGTGATGATATCGTAGGCGACCTTACAGCTTTTCAGGGTCTCCTCGGGGATGTCCGGCAGGGTGAGGCAGTCATCGATGATGCTGAGCTGATGGTTCCGTTCCACGATCTCGCTGATCGCCTGGACGATCGCTTCCTCGGGAGAATTACCGGCTGCGCAGCCATTGCTGGCGTAGACTCGACGGCGCAGGATGGTGGGGAGGTAGGTCTTTTTCTGGGTGGTCAGATCGAAGAAGGGGGTGGAGGATACCAGACCGTTAGCATCGGCATACTGGCCCACGATCTGTTCCGGGGTGATGCGGATACCGGTGAACCGGGCCAGAGAATCAGCCATCCGCTGGTAGGGGGTGGGATCGCTCAGCAGCTGCCGCATGGGGAGCATCTCGTATTTTCCATTATCCACGGCGAAGTCGCCGTCTTTCAGCACGTTGGGGCCATTGATGAAGCCCATTTGGAGCCGCTCCATGAACTCACCATAGCCGCTGGCCAGAGTGAATTCCCTTGTCAGGCCCTTGCCGTTGACCCGGAAGATCGTCCCCGGCAGCTTGACGCTCATGGCATAGCAGTAGGGAACGTCCGTCTCATTCCAAACGTCTTCTGTTTGCAGACCGAGGTCCGCCAGGATCTGGCGGATCTTTTCGACCGTGGCAAGAGGACGGTCATCCTTGAATCTACCGTCTACGATGGTCTCATTGATATCTTTCGTCATAATCAGCACCAGCTTTCATGGATTCCACGTAATTATAGTATAGAACTCATTTCCTGTCAATCGCCATAAAAGTCCATATGATCGTGATAAAGATGCAACCGAAGGGGATGGAAGTGTGATATGATAGGTGAAAGCAGCTTTCAAGATCAGGAGCATCGGCGATATGAAAGAAGAAAAAGCGATAAAGAAGATTCGGGAAAAGGATCCGGAGGGGCTGCGGGCTTTGATGGATCGGTATATCCCCTATGTTTCGGCAGTGGTATGGAACATCCTTCGTCATGCCATGGCGGTGGAGGACGCGGAAGAGGTGGTCTCGGACGTGTTCCTGGCTGCGTGGGATCAGGGGGAGGACTTGCAGGTGGGTAAGGTGAAGGCTTGGCTTGGGGCTGTTGCCCGGAACAAGGCCAAGAACAAGCTGCGAAAGCTGGGGAAGGAGCTTCCGCTGGAGGAAGACCTTTTGGAGCTGTCCGACGGCGTGACGCCTCAGGACCGGTTGGAGCAGCAGGAGGAAGTGACGCTGGTCCGACAGGCGGTGGAGGCCCTTCCGCCCAAGGATCGGGAAGTTTTCCTGCGGCACTATTACTACGCCCAGAGCGTGGAGGAGATCGCTAAAAAGATGAAGATGCCGGCCTCCACCGTGAAGTCACGGCTGCGGCGGGGCAGGATGAAACTGAAAGACTATTTGATGGGGAGGGATAGTTGATGGAACGTAAAATATCCGATATGCTGGACGCGATCGAAGAGAATCGGATCCGGTTGGATGGACCTTGCCCCTTGTCTGATCGGGCGATACGAAGGAGGACGATGGATCGGATCGGGGAGAAAAAGACTGTGAGCTTTCGTTGGCTGGGTCGGGTGGCGGCTGTGGCGGCGGTGATCATGCTGCTGACGATCACAGTGTTCGCAGCCGATGTGGTCCTGGGAGACGGGAAGCTTTTGGGGCAGTTCTTTGGGAAGGAGCTGACTGATGAGCAGATGCAGGTGGCGGAGGATATCGGCCGGGATTTCTCCGGCAGCGTCAGCTCCAATGGCACCACCATCACGCCGATCGAGGCTGTGGCGGATGAGGATCATATGTATCTGCACCTGAAGGTGGAGGCACCGGAAGGGGTCGTATTGAGAGATCTTCCGGAAGGGTATTATTATTCCTTCGATCCTGCGTATTCCTGGACTACAGGGAAATATGACCCGGACTACTGGGAAATGCGGGTGGAATACTACTGGGATGATGGCTATGACAGCGACAATTGGCACCGGATGCAATGTACCTACTCGATCACTACGCTGGAGGACGAGGATCCGACAGACAATGTGAAGGAGTTCGTGGTCCGGTTCACCAATTCGGACGGATATGCCATATTCAATGGCCCATGGGAGAAATGTGTGTATATCCAGGGGCTGTTCATCCGGAAGCAGTATGACAGCTACTGTGAGGAGGTGCTGCGGGGACGATTCACCTTCGACATCGGCCTGCATGATGAGGACCGGAAGGATTCCGTGCTGGTGGTGGATCTGGATGGGCTGACCATCGAGAATTGGGAATACGATTATACCACTACCATCGACAAGATCGTGATCACGCCGCTGAGCATCACGGTGAAGTATAGCCATTCGACACCGAATAATAAGTATATCTTCCCGGAGGGCGGTCCGATATGGCTGGTGATGAAGGACGGCACGACGGTGAAGGTGAGAGATGCCTACTACGACGCCAGGACGTATCCGCGACCGGAGGATGTGGTCGGAGTGGGGGATTCCTCCTGCTTTGAGCAGATCGTCGTGCTGGAACAGATCGACTATATCCTGGTGGGCGGGACACACCGGATCGATGTTGGATGACAGGAAGGTGGGGCAACATCAGAAGATGGGCAGCGATCTTGATCTTCGTGATCACAGCTTCTTTTTGCGGATGTCAGAAGGAAGAGGACGGGATGGAGCGATCCTTCGTTTGATCTGTGCCGACCAGATCGAGACGGTCATGGCAGATACCGGGCTGGAGGGGGACTATTACCTGTTTTGCTTCCCAGACTGCATGGTCCTGGCGTCCAAAGAGGATAGGGAGGATGACATCCTCTACTTCTATGATTGGGCATTCCAGCTGGTGGATCAAGTGCAGATCGACTACCCGCATGAGGTGCCTGCCCAATTCCTGATAGTGGCGGAGACGGTGGATAGGCTCATCCTGACAGACAGCTTCCGAAACGTTCCCAAATACTATATCGAAAAATCGGAGCTTGGTACAGGGGGAGCGAAAGTCCACGCTTTCCAGCTTCCGGAGCTGGTGGAGTGAGGATCCTGTGGTCCTGTTCGATCGATTTTGGGAAGTGTGGTGCTTGCAAGAGAATAGAGGATCGCGGTCATCGTCAGATATATAAAGATATTAACGAATGATATGCAAAACGATTGTTGATACATACGAAAACAAGTGGCCATACAGATGGTATTTACACACAAAAAATAGTGAAAATAACGGAATAATGACCTGGCGATAATTAGCGGTTGACAATTTAACATGGTGGTCATAAAATGGAGATGCGGATAGATCCCTTCGTAATAGAAAAATGCTTGGCCTGCTTTTATATCGACAGTGTCCGATGGCCAAGGGGAGGAGAAACGATAGACCACCTGTTTCGGTGATCATCGTGGGTGATGAGATGAAGATACGTTTGGTGTGTATTTTGCTCCTTGTGGTATCGATGCTGTTGGGGGGCTGCAAAAAAGAGGTCACGACCCTGGAGGAGGAGCCAACGGCTTCTTACGACTGGATGGCAGGGGAAAGTCCAGTCGTCGCCGAGAGGGTCGGAGTGAGTCGTGCGGGCGTTCATTTGGTCAGCCATGCGGTCAGCCCTTCCGGGATCTATTTCATACCAGAGGTCACTACAGATGGTGGGGACTATGTGTCTGTTTCGGATGATTCATTCATCATTTATGCCGATCATGGCAGTGACCGATTCGTGAAGTTGTGCGGACGGGTCGACTGCACCCATGATGATCAGGATTGCAATGCCTACCTTTATAAGGGAAGCGATCTGTCCTATTACCAGGGTTATCTTTATGCGGTGAGTGGGGAAGGGAGCTACACAGAGGGGTGCGGCCTTATCCGCATGGCTCCGGATGGTTCGGAGCATATCGTGGTGCTGGATATGCTTAGTTTCGCACAGGAGAATGGAGGATCATTCGCCATGTGCGATATGATCAACGAAGGCTATTGCGTTTTCACGATATACACTTGGAAAGAAAATGAAGAGCAGCCCGATTCTGTTATGAGCGTTCCGATGGAGAGCTACTACTACAAGGTGGACGGTTCTATGGAGGGACCAAAGTCGCTGGAGGATCTGGGGTCTCCCTACTACCAATGCGGCGAGGTATTCATGGCCCGTTCCAAAGAGGTCGTCGACGGGATCGAGCGTGATGCTTGCTGGGATCTGGATCTGGAGATGGGGACGAGATCGTATCTGACCGAGTATCCCGGTAATCCGGCATGGTTTGGAGAGCGGGAGGCTTATTATTTCAAGGAAGGGGCGATCTGCCGGTATGATTATTCCTCTGAAGAGGAGGAGCGTATGGTGGATACCGGCCTGGAGGGGAACTATTTCGCTTTCTTTTTCCCAGACTGTATCGTAGTTGCCAGTCGGGACAGGTCGCTTTCCGATGAGAATCTCTACTTTTACAATTGGGCGTTCGAGTTCGTAGACAAGGTGGAGCTGGACTATCCACATTCCAACGCGCCCCGGTTCCATGTAGTTGCGGAAACGGCGTATTGGTTGATACTATCAGATGAACATCCCTCGGGCAGACCGACGCATTATATCGATAAGTCTGAACTGGGGACAGGGGATGCTGTCCCTCACGCCCTGGAGCTGCCGGAGCTGGTGGAGTGATTGGGCATAGGAGGAAGCATCGGACGGTGGGTATCGTCCGATGCTTCTTATCATTATGACTCGTGAAGTACCTTGACAGACGAGGTACATCGTGATATCATAGAGCTGTAGATGGAGAGCCCTACGTCGATCGTGAGGTACCTTGCGACAGGAATAAGAGGGAGTGGCTGTATGAAAAAGCGTATCTCTTATGTGTTGTTTCTTTTGCTGATCGTGTTTCTCTTGGGCTGTCAAAACGAGCAGATCCAGCCGGATGTGACACGTCCGAAGGAGACAGAACCCACTGCTACATACGACTGGATGGCGGGAGAAAGCCCGGTGGAGAACGTTCGAATGGGCGTGACTCGCGTGGGGGTCAACAAAGTCTACCACGCAGTAAGCTCCACGGGCGTCTATTTCATGGGGAAAGAGAGCAAATCTAGTGATCCCTATATCTGGTATGTAGATAACGGTACGGATACATTGGTCAAGTTATGCGGACGTCCGGATTGCGTCCACGATTCTTCTGACTGCAATGCGTATGTCTATGAAGGGACCCTTCTTTCGTATTATGAAGGTCATCTTTACGCAGTGTCGGGAAGTAATTCTGATGAGGAGTGTAAACTGCTCCGGATGGATCCGGATGGATCGAACCGAGTGACGGCATTGGATCTTTTGTCTTTTGCTAAGGAAAACGGCGGAGAATGGGTCACTTGTGAAATGATCACGGAGGGATATCTGCTGTTTCACACGGGTATCTATGAGAAGGAAGTCAATGGTACTACTCAGACGCTCCGACCGAAGGAGCTGGAATATTACCTTTATAAACTGGACGGATCCAAAGGAGCTCCTGTGATCCAAAAGACGAGCGGTGCGCTGTATAACTGCGGGGATGTGGTGCTGGGATTGTCCCTCGAAACCAGAAATGGCGGCGAATACGGCAGCCTTTGGAAGATCGATCTTGAAGCGGATACTGCTACCTATCTGACCGATCACCCTGGTGAGCCAGGATGTTTCGGGGAGGAAGAGGGCTACTATTTTCGGGATGGCGCGATTTGTCGGCTGACGTATGAGACGCAGGAAGAGCAGATCATGGTGGACACAGGGTTGCAGGGTGACTACTTTCTGTTTACTTTTCCTGACATGATGGTGGTGGCATCCCGAGGATTTGAGCTTACGGATAACCACTTTTACATCTATAACTGGGATTTCCAGTTGGTGGATACGATCGAGATCGACTGCGAAGAGTATGAGTTCTATTATGGGCTCCAGCATATGCTCATCGCGGAAACCGCAGAACGATTGATCCTATCCGATGGTTTGTTAGGTTTTCCCAGATACTATATCGACAAATCCGATTTGGGTAAGGGAAACGTTGAGATCCATGAGTTCAAGTATGGATAATGGGGTATACTTTCGTTTTTCGAGGGCGAAGCAGAGCTGAGAAAGTGTAGAAGAAAGTATCACACAAAGGGTATCATCTGCTGACTCCGGATCGACAGGAGGGGAAGACATGAAAAGGATATTTGCGATCGTTCTTGTGATGCTTTTGATCATGTCGGGGTGTCATGAAGAGGCCGGGGGATCGGACGGGGAGACTGAGCGGCCTGCATCGTCCGGTGTTGGAGATCTGAGCGATCCGACTGAGCGTCCCACATCGACCGATGATGGGGATACCGTGACGAAGACGCCTGCGGAATATGGATCGATCTCCGGGGAGAGTTATGTGCCGGAGAAACGTGTCGGATATGTCTGCGCCGGTACCCATGCTGTGGATCATGCGGTCAGTCCCAGTGGGATATATTTCATCGAGAAGCCAAGTGACGATAGCGACGCGTCTTTCATCATCTATGCCGATCATGGTTCGGATATATTCATCAAGCTGTGCGGCAGGCCGGATTGCATGCATTCCGGGTCGGATTGTAATGCCTACGTCCGTCAAGGAAGCGACATCTGCTATTATGATGGGTATCTATATGTGATATCCGGCGAGGGCGCATACACCGAAGATTGCAGCCTGATCCGGATGGATCCGGATGGGTCGGATCATGTGACGGTGCTGGATCTGACGGCCTACGCAGAAGAAAACGGTGGGAATTCTATCGTATGCGACCGGATCACCGAGGGTGCGTGCTTGTTCAGCGTCTACCGCTGGGAAAAGACGGGTGTCGATGCGTCCGGGTCTTATTCATTGGACTCGAAAACGACGGGATACCATTATTATTTGCTGGATGGAACCATGGACGGGCCGGTGGAAGCCTATACCGGCGGACTGGCTTGTTATAGCTGCGGAGATGTATTTTTGACGTATTTCCCGGAGCCTGTCAATGGCGGCGCGCTGGGCAGCTATTGGGATTGGGATCCGGTCGCCAATGAGGCGACGTTCCTGACGGATCACCCCGGTGAGCCGGGCTGGTTCGGGGAGGAACAGGCTTTCTACTTCATGGATGGAGCGATCCATCGTTTGACCTATGGGACGCAAAAGGATGAGATCATGGTGGATACCGGTCTTGAAGGAGACTATTATGCCATGTTTTTCCCGGACTGTGTGGTGGTCGCATCCAATGAGTGGGGAGCTTCCGATAACAATCTCTATATTTATGATTGGTCATTCAAGTTGCTGGATACGGTGAGGGTCAACGTGGCGCAACAGATCCGCACTCAGGATATCCTCATAGCGGAAACGGCGGATCGGCTCATCCTGTCGGACAACACGGGTAGCGAGCCGAAATATTATATCGAGAAAAAGGATCTTGGGTCTGGGAACCTGGAGGTCCATGAGTTCGATCATTTGTGACAGATGAACGTCATCTTGGAGGGGCTATGGAGCTTGTGATCAAAGATCTGACGAAGAGATATGGCGAAAAGGTAGCTTTACGGGGATTCTCCTACACGTTCGGTCCCGGTATCTATGGGATCCTGGGTGCCAACGGCGCCGGTAAGACCACACTGATGAATCTGATCTGCGATAATGTGAAGCGGGACGAGGGTGAGATCCTTTGGGATGGGGCGGATATTTTGAAGCTTGGACGGTCCTTCCGGGCGAAGCTTGGCTATATGCCCCAGCAGCAGGGGATGTACGGCGATATGTCTGCCCGGGGGTTCCTGAGGTATATGGCCTCTGTCAAGGAGCTGCCCAGGAAGCGTTCCCGGGAACAGGTCGAACAGCTGCTGGAGCTGGTGAACCTGACGGAGGATGCCCACAAGAAGCTGGGGGGATTCTCCGGTGGTATGCGGCAGCGGGTGCTATTGGCCCAGGCGCTGCTGGGTGAGCCTGAGATCCTGATCTTGGACGAGCCAACGGCGGGGCTGGACCCTAAGGAGCGGCTTCGGCTGCGGGACTATATCGCAGATCTTTCGCAGGACCGGATCGTGTTTTTGACGACCCACATCGTCTCTGACATCGAGCGGATCGCCACAGACGTGCTACTGATGAAGGATGGGCAGCTGGTCCGGCACGGTGATCCCGAGACGCTGATACAGGATTCCGGCGGGAAGGATCTGGAGGATGTGTACATGACCTATCTGGGGGAGGCGTGAGCATGGAGAGCAGGAGAGTGTTTTCCTCCCGGCTCTTCCTGGCGGTGCTTGCAGGACTCGTGGTGCTGAACGCTTTCTTTTTCCTGTACTCCCGGCCGGATGGACAGGTGGACCAGCGGACCTATGGAGCGGACTATCACAGGATCTTCCAGTCCCATGAGGGACTGACGCTGGAGGAAGCGGTACGGTGGTGCCTGGACTATGAGCAGGCAGAGCAGGACCGGCTCCTGGCAGGGGAGTGGGTCTATGATGTGGATAAGGAACGGGAGAAAGGGATCGTCGCCGAGCTGAAGGGGCAGTATGAGTATCTTCTTGGGTATGATGATTACCTGGGAAATATCCAGAGGCAGGCGAAGCTGCTCCAGACGGTCAGTTTGTTCGGTGATCCTGATTCCATCTCTTACAAGAACACGGTCAAGACTGCCGAGGATTTCGCGGCGCTGGATGGGATCCAGGTGACCGCCGGACATGACCGGGCGGTGACCTCCTTTTTCGACGATCCCTGGACGGACTACAGCATCATGATCATGGTCGCGATCGTGTGCGGTCTGCTGGTGGCGGAGCGGAGGGAAGGGCTGTGGACTATGATCCATGCCACTTCCGGCGGACGGAGCAGGCTGGCTCTTCGGCGGGTGGGGATCTTGTTGGGCGCTTCCATGATCGCGACCGTAGTGCTGGTGGGGATGCGGATCTTGCTGTGTGGCTGGGTGTATCACGGCCTGGGAGAATGGGACCGACCACTCCAGTCGATCCAGATGTTCTACAATGTACCGACGCCTATGACGGTGGGCCAGTTTTGGCTGGTTTATATGACGGTCAAGGCCTTTGGAGCGTTCTGGGTGGGGCTGGTGCTTTGGACGATCCTGTCTGCTATCTCCAATTTGGCGCTGGCGTTGGGGGTATCAGGGCTGGTCCTGGGCGTGGAATTCGCCTGTACGGCGATCCCTTCCAGCTCCTTCTTCGCCGCTGCCCGGTACATCAACGTGTTCAGCTTCATCGATTTCAAGGCGGTGTTCACGCGATACCTGAATATCACGGTCTTTGGTCAGCTGATCGCGGGATGTGATCTGGTGCTGATCTTGCTCCCAGTGCTGTGCGCGGTGTTCATCGTCGCTGTGGTCACGATCGCCAGCAGGAAGCATCCGATCACGGTGACAGCTCCGCTGCTGCGTTGGATCGACCGTGTGATCAAATGGGTCGATCCTTTGATCGCCGGAGGCGGTGAGGCGTGCAAGCTGCTGATCAAGCGGAAGGGGATCGTGGTCCTGGCGCTGCTGGTTTTGGTGGTGTCGCAGATGGAAGCCGCGCCAAGAGCGTATGTGGCCTGGGATCCTTTCGTGCAGCATTTTCAGCAGCAGTTCCAGGGACCGATCACCCAGGAGAAGCTGGATGAGATGACGCTGCTCTTGGAGGAGGGCGGGCTGGACGCTTATAACCAAAATGGTCTCAGGATCGTTTTAGAGGACGCTGTGGCGGCGCCGCAGGGGGCGTGGATCGTCCATTCTGTTTCATATGAGGCAGTGTGGAACGATAATGTGGAGAACTATCAGCGAGATACTGCGTTGATGGCAGTACTGTTTTTGGTGCTGCTGCTGTCGCCGATCGCTTCTCAGGAGCGGCAAAGCAGTATGGTGGCCCTCTTGAACAGTACCTGCGGCGGACGGGAACGGCTGATGACAAAGAAACAGCTTCTTGTGCTGGGGCTGACGGTACTGGTTTGGGCCATGGTCTATGGGACTGAACTGTGGCTGATCATCAAGGAGTATGGTCCCTTCAACGCGCTCATGGCACCGGCTGAGTCGCTGGAGCTTTTGAGGACGTCCGGATGGTCCGCTCCGCTTTGGGCGGTCCTGGTCCTATTCTATTTCTGGCGGCTTTTGGTACTGGTGGCGGTGGCAGAGGTCTGCTTCTGCTTGTCTTCCTATTGCCAAAAGGACCGGGATGCCATGCTGCTGTGTGGCGGTGTGGTCGTGATCCCTGCGGCATTGGCCTCTATCGGGTCGGCTTTGGGAGGATACTTTTCTTTTTTGCTCCCGCTGGGAGGCGCGGAGATCTTACACATCCTGTTTTCATGATGGATACAAAAAGCGGGAGGGACCACCGGACTGGTGGTCCCTCCCGTTATGATACGGTGGGGATGTGTCAGAGGATAGAACGCAGGTAGTTGGCCATGTCATCGAAATCGATCTGGGCCATTTTTTCGTCCAGCATATCAGCCAGCGCATCCACCTGCTTCAGGAAGCAACGACCGTGGAGCTTACAGCTTTCGTCGCATTTTTTATCGCAGTGCAGGACGAACTCGTCCAGGGGGTTGCCATTGCGGTGGAGGATGCCGTAGAGCCAGTCGGTGGTGGACTTCTCGTGGAAGAAGGTGAGGACCTTTTCGATGTAATCCTGGGTATAGCCATCAGCGAGCATGAACAGATATCGCTTCAGACAGATCAGGTGATCCAGGTCCTTTTCTTCGGCCAGAGGGATCATGCGCCCCACCAGCTGGCCGGCTTCCTGGTATCGGCCCAAAGTATACTGGATATAGCCGATCGAGGCGAAAAGCAGGCTGTTTTGGATCGCGAAGGGGACGGAGGAGGGAAGCTTGACCAGCATACAGAAGCTGTGTACGTTCTTGAGCTTGGAGTCCAGTACCTTGAGTCGGTCCAGGTGCATTAGGGTACCCAGCATATCCGGGATAGAGGCCTTGGAAGGATCGCGAAGCGCGCTGATCGCGTGGGCAGCGTATCGCTGGTCGTCTGTTTTGCTGGAGATACGGTTGATGTAGCACTCGCTGTAGCCCGGCGCGATGACCTGATAGGTGGGGAAGCCGAGGCAAGAACAGTCACGGACCAGGAGCGTATGGCCTGCTTTTTCGAAATACTCCATGCAATAACGAAGTATCTTCTTGTTATCACAGGTGTGGACGCCCATGTTGGGGTCGAAGGAGTAGATGCTCTCGTCCACGAAGAAGGAGGGACGCTTGTTTCCGGTGTTGCTCCGCAATTCCGTATAGAAAGCGGTGAGGGAGAATTTCGCGGCGCTTCTGGGGGTAAGATCCTCATTGGTGGAGATCTTCGCCACGTTTCGTCCCTGGAAGATCTCTGTCAGGGAGCGCTCCAGCGCGATCTCCAGGACAGGGTGCGCGCCAAAATGGCTATGGTAACGGCCGGTCCTGCGGTCGATGATGCAGGCACAGAACACGGGGAAGCCAGTACCCAGGGAAGCGTCCTTGATGATGACTTTATAGCCGTTGTTTCGTATGAAGTCCACGATCTCATAGGAGACGGTGTACTTCTGAAGCTCCTCGTCGGGCATCTCGGGAAGGCCAAGGCCCTCCTTCACCACACGGATCATGTGGTTGCGCTCCACCAGCTCACTGATGGCCTGGACCAAGGCTTCTTCCGGCGTGTTGCCTGCCGCACAGCCGTTGCTGCCGTAGATACGTTTACGAAGGACGGTGGGGAAATAAGCCTTCTCCAATGTGGATAGATCCATGTACGGCGTCACGGAGACCATGCCGTCCTGGGTGGAGCATTGCTTGAGGAGCTGTTCCGGTGTGATCTTCTCGCCGGTGGAGTCCAGCAACACATCGGCCATCTGCTCGTACCAACGGCGGTTTTTGGCTAGAAGCTCACTGGCGCTGATCATCTCGTATTTCGCATCATCGATGGCGAAATCGCCGTCCTTCAGAGAGGTCGGACCATAGATGAACCCCACCTGAAGCCGCTCGATCATCTCGCCATAGCCGCTGGCGATGGCGAATTCCTTCGTCAGTCCCTTGCCGATAGTCCGGAAGGTGGTGCCGGGGATCTTGATCTTATTGGAATAACAATAGGGGACGCCGCTTTCGAACCAGGTCTCCTCGGTCTGCAGACCGTTCTCGGCCAGGATATCTTTGATGCGCTGGATAGTCGCGCTGGGACTGCGGTCTTTGTATCGTCCGTCAACGATGGAGCCGGTGTTTTCAACGATTTCGGTCATAATGGACCATCCTTTCGGGAATTACTTTCCGGGCTTGAAGCTGTCCTTCAGGCTGACGGATCGGTTGAAGACCAGGTGGTCGGGGGAGGAGTCCTTGCTGTCGGGGCAGAAATAGCCCAAACGCATGAACTGGTAGGAAGAAGGCGCTTTCGCGGCTGCCAAGCTCTTTTCCAGCTTGCAACCGGTGAGGACCTCCAGGGAATTGGGGTCCAGGCAGGAGAGGAAATCCTTGCCTGCGGCATCGGGGTCGGCGTCGTTGAAAAGGTTGGAATACTGACGGACCTCGGCGTCCACGCAGGTATTGGCGTCCACCCAGTGGATGGTGGCCCCCTTGACCTTGCGGCCGTCGGCAGGGTCGCCGCCACGGGAGTCAGGGTCGTAGGTGGCCAGGACCTCAGTGACGTTGCCATTTTCATCGGTGACACAGCCGGTACACTTGATCAGGTAAGCACCCTTCAGGCGGCACTCGGGGCCGTCGGGGTACAGGCGCTTATACTTGGGGATGGGCTGGGCAAGGAAGTCATCGGCCTCGATCCACAGATCCCGGGAGAAGGTCACCTCACGGGTGCCATCCTCAGGACGGTTGGGGTTGTTCTCCACCACCATGGTCTCGGACTGACCCTCGGGATAATTGGTGATGGTCAGTTTCACCGGCTTCAGGACGGCCATGACACGCTGGGCGGTCTCGTTCAGGTCCTCTCGCAGGCAATGCTCCAGGAACGCATACTCGATCGTATTGGGGCTTTTCGCCACGCCAACACGGTCGCAGAAGTTGCGGATGGAGGCGGGGGTGTAGCCACGGCGGCGCAGACCGCACAGGGTGGGCATCCGGGGATCGTCCCAGCCGGATACTCTGCCTTCTTCCACAAGCTGACGGAGCTTGCGTTTACTCAGCACCGTGTGGTCAATG
>JAFTKE010000058.1 GCA_017456045.1 Oscillospiraceae bacterium | reverse complement strand
GAAGAGGAATGCGGGCAGTAACATAAAAGTTCAGAAAACCTATCAGACTTGCTGAAACGCGGAACGATGATCTAGGTCTATGCCGCCCCAAAACCATCACGTCGCCGCCCGCATTCCCCTTCCGCCCCAGTGTGCGCACTGGGGCACCTTCCCCCCGGGGGAAGGCATAGGCGCTGCTGCGCCAGTGCGTCAGTCCTACGCTAAACGATAATTTTGGGTGGTTGCGGTGGCGTGTTTTTTGTGTGATGTTGTCACGGAAGATGGGTGGGGAGTTGGGTATGATATAGACAAGAAAACACAAGGAGGTGCGCATATGAGATTATTGGATAAAGTCGCGATCATCACCGGCGGGAGTCGGGGGATCGGGTATGCTACCGCAGAGGCGTTCTTGAAGGAAGGGGCCAAGGTGATCATCACTGCCAGCTCCCAGGCTTCGGCGGATAAGGCGGTGGAGCAGCTGAAGCTGCGGTTCCCGGATAGCGTCATCGCTGGGATCGCCCCGGATCTGGCAGATCTCCAGTCGGTCCGGGCGGCCTTCAAGGAGGCCACCACCAAGTATGGATGTGTGGATATCCTGGTGAACAATGCCGGGGTCTCCGAAAGCACGTCCTTCATGGACTACACCGAGGAGACCTTCGACCGGGTGATCGATCTGAATCTGAAGGGCGTGTTCAACGCCACTCGGGTGGCAGCGGAGTGCATGGTGGCAAAAGGAAGCGGTGTGATCCTGAACACCTCTTCCATGGTCAGTATCTACGGACAGCCCAGCGGGATCGCTTACCCGGCATCCAAGTTCGCGGTGAACGGTCTGACGGTGTCCCTGGCCAGAGAGCTGGGGCCCAAGGGGATCCGGGTCAATGCTGTGGCCCCCGGCATCACCGAGACGGACATGATGAAGGCGGTCCCAAGGGAGGTCATCGAGCCTCTGATCGCCCAGATCCCCCTGCGGCGGCTGGGTAGGCCCGAGGACATCGCCGGTGCCTTCGTATTCCTGGCATCGGAGGAGGCATCCTATATCACCGGTGTGGTGCTGAGTGTGGACGGCTTGGCGAGGACTTGAGAGATTTTTTGAGGAGGATAATGATATGAGCGTTAAGGATATCAGTTTGGATGAGTTCCATGAGGAAGTGATGGGCAGCGATGTGCCGGTGCTGGTGGATTTCTGGGCGTCCTGGTGCGGCCCCTGCCGGATGGTGGCACCGATCCTGGCCCAGATCGCTCAGGAACGGCCGGACATCAAGGTGTGCAAGGTCAACGTGGATGAGCAGCGGGAGCTGGCGGAGCAGTACCAGATCGTGTCGATCCCCACGCTGATCGTGGTGAAGGAGGGCCAGGTGGTGGCCAGGGCTTCCGGTGCCAAGCCCAAGGCACAGATCCTGGGGATGCTTGGATAAAAAAGCCAGGGCTGTTGCGAAAGAAAAGCTTCGCAACAGCCCTTTGGGCTATGTGTGATGTCCTGATGGCCTGGGATCATTGGTCTTGGGCTGGGTAGAGGATGGCTGCCAGGTCCTGGTAGGTCTGGGGCCAGCTGGCGTTGGGGGGCGGGGCATCCTCCAGGAAGGTGTAGTCCCCTTGCTGGATGGCTGCCAGGTCTGACCAGTCCGGTTGGGTCAGCAGGGCCTGGAGTTGGGCTTTTTCCTGGTCCCCGGCGCAGATCAGGAAGATGTGGTCAGGGGCGGGGAGGGACGCAGGGGAGAGGTCCTCCACCGCCGTGGCGGTCTCTATGACGTTCTCAGCCCCCAGGTCTTCCAATGCGGCACACAGAAAATGATCCGATGGGCCATAGGCCACCGGGACACCGTCTTCCACCGCGATCGATAGGATATGGCGGGGACCGGTCGCCTGGGCTTTCAGCGTGTCGATCTGCTGCTGGAGCTGGCGACCGTAGGTCTCGTAGGCGGTGTCATCGCCGGTGATCATGGTGAAGATATCCAGCACCCGCAGATAGTCCTGGAAGCTGCCCATGTGGAACAGGGCGGCGCTGATCCCCGCCTCACGGGCGGCCTTGCAGGCTTCTACATGGGCAGGGACGTCCACGGATCCGATCACGAAGTCCGGATCTGCGGCCAGGAGGGCTTCCTGGTCCACTGTCGTACCATCTCCGGTGTCTACCAGTGTCGCGTCCTGGGATGCGAAGCCCTGGTCTGCGGCTTCTCCCACGGTGACCCGGACGGTGCCACCCGCCAGGGTCCAAAGCTCGGCGTATGTGGCGCAAAGGACGGCCACGGTCCGGGGCTGGCTCGGTGCGGTGACGAAGAAGTTGGAGTTGTCAGTGAAGGTCAAGGCGGGATCTCCCTCTGGGATCGGCTCTTCCGTGGCACAGCCGGTCAGGAGCAGCAGGACCAGCAGGAGGGCAAGGATCTTATTTCTCTTCATATGGGGATCTCCTTATGGATCGAGTTTTTTCAGGGCAGGCAGATCCGTCAGCTCCACGGTGCCACGGCCCAGCTTGACCATGCCCTCCCCTTGGAAATAGCGGAGCATACGGGTCACCACTTCCCGGGCGGTGCCCAGGTGGGCGGCGATCTTCTCGTGGGTGAGCTTCAGAGTGGAGGTGCCCTCCAGGGCGCTTTCTTCCAGAAGGAAGGCTGCCAGGCGCTTATCCAGGCTCTTCCACATGATCTGCTCCATGAGCCACATCAGGTCAGAGAAGTGGCCGCTGATCAGGCCGTTGGCGAAGTTGGCCACGGGGAGGGAGGCATCCATCAGGTTTTTGAACAGACACGCGGGGATGCTCCAGAATTCTGAATCCTTCTCCGCTTCGATCATGATATTGAACTGCATATCCGGCATGACGCAGGATGCGCTGAGCAGGCACACATCGTACTGGAACAGCCGGCCGATGGTGATCTCCCGGCCCTCGTCGGACAGGATATAGGTCCGCAGCTGTCCGGAGCGGATCAGCAGCAGTCCCAGGCAGTCGGCACTGCTGTCGTGGATGAAGGTGCCTTTGGAGACCTTCCGGTAGTCGATCGCCTGAGCGATCCTGTTTTGCTGGTCGGGGGTCAGCTTATCCCATATGGGGAGATACTGGGAAAATTCCATGTCGGATCCCTCCTTCGATAGCGAGATTATACCGCAGCTGCGCCCGGATGTCAAATCGGGCATTGACTTATGGTGTGGGTGGGGTAAAATAGAGGTGGCCTGGTTTGGTGACAAGGTCACGGAAAGGGCCGGCCTTTTCCTGTATGATGAGGCCATGAAACGAAGCACCGGTACAGAGCCGGTGACTGGGAATATAGTTTGGAGGTAAACATCATGAAATACGTTTGCGATATTTGCGGTTGGGTCTACGACGAGGCAGAGGGCTACCCTGAGGGCGGCATCGCCCCCGGCACCAAGTGGGAGGACATCCCCGAGGATTTCGAGTGCCCCCTGTGCAGCGTGGGCAAGGACCAGTTCTCTGAGGAGTAAGATCTGCGACGGGCGGCTTTTGCCGCCCGTTTTTGCGTTGAGAGGGACGCGAGATCATCGTTTACAGCGCTCCTGCGCCAGTGCGATAAACGATGATCCGCACCAGATCCGATGTCTGCGCTTTCGTGATGTGGTCACGGAAGGGTCGGCGGGGAGTGGGGTATACTGTAACAAAAAGGAGGATGCGTTATGGGTAACGTGTATGATATGATCGTGATCGGCGGTGGGCCGGGAGGGTATACCAGCGCGTTGTATGGAGCCAGAGCTGGGCTGCGGGTGCTGGTGCTGGAGCGGTTAGCCGTGGGGGGACAGATGGCACTGACCCCTCTGATCGAGAATTACCCCGGCTTCCCTGAGGGCGTGGACGGATACACGCTGGGGGAGCAGATGCGCCAGAGCGCTGAGCAGTTCGGCGCGGAGACTCGTCTGGCGGAGGTGACCGGGCTGGAGCTTCGGGATGAGCTGAAGATGGTGGATACCGGGGAAGACCGCTTTTACGGGCGGACTGTGGTGATCGCCACTGGAGCCGGACCCAGGATGCTGGGGCTGGATCGTGAGGAGGAGCTTACGGGAAACGGTGTCAGCTACTGCGCTCATTGCGATGGGATGTTCTATCGGGGCAAGACTGTGATGGTGGTGGGAGGCGGCAACTCCGCGGTGGCGGATGCGCTGATCCTCAGCAGGATCGCGGAGAAGGTAATCCTGGTCCATCGCAGGGACACCCTTCGGGCCACCAAGGTCTATCATCAGAGCCTGATGGAGGCGAAGAACGTGCAGATCCTATGGAACAGCGCGGTGGTGGAGCTGCTGGGTGAGGGGCGGCTCACCGGTGCGGTGGTGGAGGATCTGGTCAGCAAAGAGCGGACGCAGGTCGATCTGGATGGGGCGTTCGTCAGCATCGGCAGGAAGCCTGCCTCGGAGCTGGTGGCGGGGGTATTGCCGCTGGACGAGGGCGGCTATGTGATCGCCGATGGGTCCACCAAGACTCAGATCCCCGGCGTGTACGCGGTGGGGGACGTGCGTACCACCCATTTGCGGCAGATCGTCACCGCTGTGGCGGATGGCGCTGTGGCGGCGGAGATGGCGGGGCAGTATTTGGCGGAGAAGTGAACGTTCTATGATGGGACGGGAAATCATCGTTTAGCGGCGCAGCCGCATCCCTTCCCCCGGGGGCGGTGCGTCGCGCAGCGAATAATAATTCCAATGATCTCCGGGGGAGATCATACCACTACTATGGTGCCCCAGTGCGCACACTGGGGCGGAAGGGGGATGCGGGCGGCGACGTGATGGTTTT
>JAFTKE010000057.1 GCA_017456045.1 Oscillospiraceae bacterium | reverse complement strand
CTGAGGGTCGGACTGTGGATCTGGGCAAGGTGATGGCGGCGATGCTGGATGGGTGCAACATCCCATTCGCGATCATCAGCGGTGATACTGCGTCGAGAAGTTCCAACCCTATGTATCCTGACGAACCCACGCAGGAAGGTAGAAATGGTATCCCCTTCGGGGATGATCTCAATTATTATACGACGGGCGGATCCCAAAGAGAGGATACGATCGGCATCTCGTGGGATAGTTGCTTAGTCATTCGCAGAAAGAGGACTGCGAAACGGATGGATCGGGCTTGAATCCGAGGGCGTTCTGTGATAGACTAACAAATATATGATTTGAAAAGGCGGTGTATCTATGGTCAAATTCCTTCGTTATGCGACGATGGTCATGGCACTGAGCTGTGTGGTCGGGCTGATACTGCTGGGGATCAGCTGTATCGATGCCCACGGGGTGCTGGCGGCGTCGCCGGAGACTGTGGGGGAGGATTATGTGGCGTTCAGTGTGGTCTACGCTTCCGGTATTTTGATCACCTCGGTCCTGGGGATCGTGCTGGGGCTGCTGTGTAAGCGATATTCTGAACAGAAATGGTTGGATATCCTTTGTGCCTGTGTGGTGGGCGTCTGCTGCATCGGTGTTTTGATCGCGGCGTATCTTTGGTTCTCTTTTGGTTTCGTTTGATGGATGTGGCTCCTTCCTTTTTGGAAGGGGCCGCTTTTTTGGTCGATAAGTTGCACAAATATCAGCCGCCAAGATCGTGGTATTCGCTGAAAATGCGGAAGGGGATTGACAATGGGAGATTTTAGGATCATAATGAAGTTACTTAAGCGGTTAAGTAACCGACTTAAGGAATTCTAAAACCATATCCTCAGGAGGTAACAAGATGAAAAAGACGTTGACACGGTTTTTGGTCCTTTGTCTGATGGTCGTGACCATGGTGCTGGTCTGCGGCTGTCAGGGCGAAGCGGATCCGGCCGGGACCACCACTGCCGGTGCGTCCACATGGAAGGTGACTTTCTTTGAAAGCGATGGGACCACGGTGATCCAGGAAGTCCAGGTGGATGACGGCGAGGTCGTTACCGTGCCTGAGATGACCAAGGAAGGGTATATGATCCAGGGCTATTACGCGACTCCTGCTTTGATGGTGGAGCTGGATCTGACTCAGCCGATCACCAAGGATACCTCTGTGTTCGTGGCATGGCAGTCCAGCACTGTGGATGAGCGCCCCTGGATGCTGGCCGGTTCTCTGGCGGGCTATCCCGACAACGCCTGGGGCAAGGCCTGGCCGCAGGATGACTATCTGCTGCAGCCTATGGAAGGGGAGTTCAACACCTTCTTCATCGATGTGGACCTGTATGCCGGGGATGCGTTCAAGATCGCGGTGATCGGCGAGGGATATGTCTGGGACAATAACAACAGCATCGATGCCGGGCATCTGGCAAACAAGACCGAGACCGCTGTTTTGTGCAGCGGCGAGAACGCCTTCGATTCTGGGGCCAACATCCAGGTCATGGAGGACGGCAAGTACCGTCTGATCCTCAAGACCGATGCCGAGACCCTGTCCCTGTGCAGCCTGTCCTATGAGCGTCTGGGCGACGCCGCGGCCAAGCAGGAAGCCGAGATCGTTTATGACATGAAGCTGTGGGCCTCCTTCAACGATTGGGCCGGGCAGGATATGCAGCGCAATGGCGAAGACCTGATCTGGTGGTGTGAGTGCGATGTGCCGGAGGGCGGCGGCGAGTTCGGTGTCAAGAACGCGGCCAATGGCGATTGGTACTCCAGCGAGGGCAACAAGAAGAACATCACGCTGGAGGAAGGGCATTACATGGTCTTCATCGAGCTGGAGCTGGTGGACGGCAAGCCCCAGCTCAAGGGCGAGATCATCGCACAGGAGCCTGCTTACTATGTGGTGGGCACCTGCGGTAACGCCGGTTGGGCCGCGGATGTCGATGCTTCCAACACGGCCTACAAGATGGTGGAGCAGGATGGCAAGTATGTGCTGGACGTGACCTTCACCGACAGCGAGGTGGTGGACTGGGCCGACAACAAGGTGGCCTTCAAGGTGGCCTACGGCTGCGGCGGCAAGGTGGCCAATGAGAATTGGTTCGGTGCCGAGGGCATGGGTAACATCACCGCTGATCCTGGCAGCTACACGATCACCTACGATCCCGCCACCGGCGCGGTCACTGTGGAGTAAAAACGAAGCGTGCCGGTGGATGCTCCATCGGCACGCTTTCTTAAACACGTATATGATGATCGGTGGGGGTCTCGTCTCTGGCGATGGCTTTCAGGGCTGCGGCTACGGCTGCTTTCGCGTAGGCGGCGTAGTCCAGCTCCGGAGCCGTCAGGACGGCAACATCGGCATCGAAGGATATAGCGGTATCGGGATCCACTACCGCGTCAAAGCAGGTGCGAAGATAGGCCCCATAGGCGCGACAATGGACTTCCTCCCAGACCAGGACCACCTTTGGGCGAGCAGTCCGCTCCATGGCCTGCTGCCGCAGCTTCATGGCATCGAAGGTGACACAGTAGAAAAGGTCGTTGTCCGTCTGCCCGTCCAGATACAGAAGGGGGACGAAGCTGTTGTCGCCCAGGATGGCGAACTCTTCTTCGGAAATGTCGATGGCGAAGACCGCATCCACGTTGGTGACCTGGCTTTTCAGGCAGGACCCTGTGAGCAGGACCAGGTGGTAGCCAGCCTTCTCGGCCTCCTCCGCCAAGGCTTGGAGCGTTCGCTGCTTGTGGGCGCTGTTCCCCATATGGGGCACATACACACCGAAATGATTGGTCTTGCCGGTGGCCAGGGCGCGGGCACTGGCACTGGATACATAACCGACCATGTTCGCCACGTGCAGGATCCGCTTCCTGGTCTGCGCGCTGATGGATTGGTTTGGCACATCGTTGAGGACATAGGAGACGGTGGCGGTGGATACGCCGCACTCCTGAGCGATGTCCTTCATAGTATACTTCTTTTTCATGGTTTTATCTTAACATACGCGAAAACGACTGTCAAGCGAGGTAAACAATGCGTCATTTATCCATATCCCATATCCCTGCCACCGTGGATGCCTGCCCCCTGGATGGGAAGATGCATCTGCGGCTTCGGGCGGAGCGTGGGGCGATCACGTCTGCGAAACTGATCTATAATTGCGACAAGAACCAGTGGCATGAGGTCCGTCACGAGGCACCTATGGAGATCAGTTTCGTGGATTCTGAGCTGGAGTATCATAGTGTGGCGGTCCCCCTGACGGACACCCGCTTCGCCTACATCTTCCAGCTTCACTGCACCGATGGGAAGATCCGCTATCTCAGCGAGGAGGGGGTGACGGAGGACTACGACCACTCCCTGGGATATTTCAGCTTCTTCCAGTATACGTCCCAGTTCCCATGTGATACCATGACGGTGCCCCAGTGGGTCAAGACGGCGGTCTGCTATCAGATCTTCCCGGAACGGTTCGCGATGGGCAGCGCTGGGGGAGACAAAAGCTATGTGGACACCCCCTGGGGCGATCTTCCTACTCCCAAGAGCTACTACGGCGGCGACCTGGTGGGGATCCGGGAGAAGCTGCCCTATCTGGTGGATCTGGGGGTGAACGTGCTGTATCTGACCCCGGTGTTCTGCTCGCCCACCAATCACAAGTATGAGATCACCGACTATGAGAACGTGGACCCTGCCTTCGGCGGCAATGGAGCCTTGAAAGCGCTGATCCGGGCGGCCCATGAGAAGGGGATCCGGGTCATGCTGGATGGGGTGTTCAACCACTGCTCCTGGCGTCATCCTTTCTTTCTGGATGCGCAGGAGAGGGGGGAGGAGTCGGCTTATCACCACTGGTTCTTCTGGAACGAGGATGGGACCTACCGGACCTTTGGCAGCGTCAAGACCATGCCGAAGCTGGATACCGGGAATCGGGAGGTGATCCGGTATTTCTGCGATGTGGCGGTGATGTGGATGCGGGAGTACGGTGTGGACGGCTGGCGGCTGGACGTGTCCGACGAGATCTCTCACCGGTTCCTGCGGCACTTCCGGGAGGCGGTGCTGGCCCAGGATCCGGAGGCCATCATCATCGGCGAGGACTGGCACCGAGCGGTGCGGTATCTGAACGGAGACGAATACGACGGCATCATGAACTACGGTGTCACCAAGGCCTGTTTGGATCTGCTGGCCTTTGGGACGATCGACAGCAAGACTTTCCGTGACCGGATCGTGCGGCTGTACCACACTTACAGCATCGCCGCCGATCAGAAGATGCTGAACCTGCTGGGCAGCCATGACACGGACCGGTTCTTGACCCGGGTCCGGGGTGATGGGCAGCGGCTGCGGACCGCTTTGGCGATCATGTTCTTCTACCCGGGGATCCCCTGTGTGTACTATGGCGATGAGATCGGCATGGAGGGGGGCTATGATCCCGACTGCCGCCGATGCTTCGACTGGAACGAGAAGGATCGGGACCGGGAGACCCACGGCCTGGTCAAGAAACTGATGGGGCTGAAAAAAGAGCCTGCGCTGTCGGAGGGGGATCTTGCCGTTGACGAGGCGGATGGGATCGTCACCTTCACCAGACGGGCGGAAGGGCAGACGCTGCGTCTGCGCGTCAATGGCACGGACCGTTTGAACGCGGGGATCGGTGCCTACGGATTTGAGATCAAGGAGGAACTGTGAATGAAGAAGATGATCGTTTTGATGCTGGTACTGACCATGGTGCTGGCTTCGTTTTCCGGTTGTCAGGAGGAAGCGCCCAGCGGACAGTTCGATACCTCGGATCTTTACAAGCAGGTGATGGCTCGGTTCGACGGCGAGCTGGAGCAGGGGGCCGTGGTGAAGGTGCTGGAGAACGACACCGCAGTGGAGCTGGGGTATGTGGATGCTTTGATCGAGGCGTTCAACGAAGCTTATCAGGATCAGGGGATCCGTGCGGAGCGGATGAACATCGACCAGTATTCGGATCTTGCCACCGATGGGCCTTATGGCTACGGTCCGGACGTGTGGTATCAGGCCAACGACATCCTGATGAAGTACGCCGACGATCAGCATCTGCTGCCTTTGCCCATCTATGATATGGAGTGCTATGAGCAGATCCCCCAGAGTGCTTGGGATGCCTATGCCACGGATATGGAGGGGGAGACCTTCTATTGCGGGATCCCGCTGAACGTCCAGTCGGGGATGCTGTATTACATCGAGTCCATGCTCCCGGAGGACTGGGAAACGGAGTGGGACATCGACAGCAATGGTACGCCGGACTTCTTCGAGACCTATACGGCCCTGTACGCCTACTCGGAGCAGTGCAAGCTGGGCGGGGAGAAGACCCAGTATGGCTATCTGGATGAGACAGTGGATACCTATTTCATGAGCGGTTATCTCATGACCTACGGTGGCTACATCTTTGGAAGCAACGGCACCGATCCCAGCGACATCGGCCTGGCGGCGGGGGATAGCTACAAGGGCGCCCGGATGATCCAGCAGTGGGCTGGACAGATGGGCAACACGGAAGTACTGGACAACGCCTTCTCTTCCGCTGCCTATCAGTATCTGGCAGATGGGGTGATGCTTTGTACCATCTCCACGCCGGATGTATCCCGGATGTTCATCCGTTCCATGGTGGCCACTGGCAACTGGACGGAAGCAGAAGCGGAGGCGGATCTGAAGATGATCACCGTTCCCCGGCTGCCGGTCAGTGCGGATCTGACGGCGGACGATTGGCAGGATACGATCACCAAGATGGATGAGCTGACGGTGGAGATGACTATGATGGGCGGCATCAATGGTTACGGCATCTCCTCCTACACCCAGTGCCCCAATGCGGCGCTGGCCTTCGTGGAGTTCGCCACCTCCTATGAGCAGGCGGTGCTGCGGAACCAGTACCTGGGCGTCGCACCGGCGAGAGAGGACGCGGCGGATACCATTTCCAAGACGGACCCGACGGTGGGTATCCTGTTCGACCGACTGGATCGGGGGCTGATCAGCATCATGCCCGCGATCACCGAGATCGGGCAGCTGTGGACGCCGGCGGAATCCTTCCTGATCGATCTGTCTACGGATCCTTACCGGGCGGAGCGAGGCGAGGAACGGCTATACGAGACGGATGAGCAGATCAAGGCAGGGCTGGAACGGCTGGTGAGCCAGATCCGGGACGCGATCGAGACGCTGGCGTGACGGCTTCTGTTCTCCAGGGAAAGTACTTTATCGCAGGGGCAGGTCATTTGACCTGCCCGCCGCAGAACGCACAGGATCTGGGGCGCGATCGATGATAGACAGAGGTGTACTTATGAGACGAAATATCGTGGCTTTTTTGCGGTGGGCTCCGTGGCGGGTCAGGCTTTCCATGGTGGTCATGGGGATTGGGCAGCTTTGCTATGGGCAGATCGTGAAAGGGCTGGTGTATCTTGCTTGCTTCGGGGGCTTTTTGGCCTATTTCATCACCACAGGCGTGGAGGATCTGATCGGGTTCTTCACCCTGGGGACCACCCAGGAGAATTTGTGGCTGGGGATCCCGGGGGACAACTCGCTGACCATGCTGATCTTGGGCCTGTTCTCCATCGTGCTGTTGATATTATGGGTGGTCCTGTATGTGACCAATGTGAAGGACGCGGCGTTCACGGCCCGGCAGATCGAGCGGGGGAAGCCGGTCCCTAAATTCCGGCAGACCTTACAGACCGCCGTGGATGGGAAGTTCCATATCACGGCGCTGTCGCTGCCGGTGGTGGGTGTGGCGATCTTCTCGATCCTTCCCATCGTGTTCATGATATGCATCGCCTTTACGGATCTGGGCGGCGATGTGGTGTATCCCAAGCTTGCCAACTGGTCCCTCTCCTCCTGGAAGAAGATCCTGAGCCTGGGGAAGATCGGTGGCACGTTCATGAAGATCCTGGGGTGGAACATCCTTTGGGCGGTGACCTCTACGGCGCTGAACTTCGTCCTGGGGCTGGGGATGGCGCTGCTGCTGAACAAACGGAACGTCAAAGGATCTAAATTCTGGCGGGCGTTCCCGATCCTTGCCTATGCGATCCCGGGATTCATCAGTATGCTGGGGTTCAAGTTCATGTTCTCCCAGTCCGGGCCGATCAACTATTATCTGGACCAGGCGGGGCTGATGCGGATCTTTTTCCTGACCAATGACGCTTCTGCCAAATGGTGGGCCAGGGGGATCGGCCTGTTCGTCAATGCCTGGATCTCCACACCTTCGATCATGCTGATGACCACCGGGATCCTGAGCAACATCAACACTGATCTATATGAGGCGGCCTCGCTGGATGGGGCGTCGCCTTGGCAGCAGTTCCGGAAGATCACGCTGCCCTTCGTGGTGTTCTCTACCACACCGGTGCTGATCAGCCAGTTCGTGGGGAACTTCAATAATTTTGGCGTGTTCTTCTTCCTTCGCAGTGGGGTCATCTCCAACTATGCGGACTATTTCCTGGCCAGCGACACGGATCTGCTGATCAACTGGCTGTACAAGCTGTCGGTGGACAACAACTACTACTCCATCGGCGCCGCGATCAGTTTGGTGATCTTTTTGATCACGGCCGTGGTGTCGCTGTCGGTGTATGTCCGCAGCGCGGCTTATAAGCAGGAGGATACCTACCAATGAGAAAGAAAAAAGTGACGGCCCGTAAGATGGCTGACCATGTTTTCACCTATTCGGCGCTTCTGGTCATGGCGGCGGTGTTCCTGTTCCCTTGCCTTTGGCTGATATTGGCGTCCTTGTCCAAAACGGGCAGCTTGTATGATTTCAAGGGGTTCTTCCCTAAGGAGTTCAGCTTCCAGACTTTTCGGGATCTGTTCACCGATGATGTGAACGGGCTGTATCCCTATGGGACCTGGTTCCTGAACACCCTGTATGTGGCGGTGGGCAGCAGCGTTTTGGGGACGGTGCTGGTGCTTCTGACGGCCTATGTCATGTCCCGGTTCCGGTTCCGGGGGCGGGATACGATCAAGAAGACCACTCTGGTCCTGGGGATGTTCCCGGGGTTCATGGGGATGACTGCGGTATATATCATCATGACCCAGTTCGGTCTGATCGACAAGCTGGGTTCGCTGATCTTCTTCTACGCTGCCACAGCCCCAGTGGGATACATGGTGCAGAAGGGGTATTTCGATTCGCTGCCCAATACGATCTTTGAGGCGGCTCGTCTGGATGGAGCCTCGGAGCTGGAGGTGTTCATGAAGATCACCTTGCCTTTGAGCAAGCCGATGGTGGTCTACACCATGCTGACCCAGTTCGCTTGGCCCTGGAGCGATGTGCTGCTGCCGAAGCTTCTGCTGAAGGACCGGCAGATGTGGACCGTGGCAGTGGGGCTGTTCAATCTGCCGGAGACGCATTTCGCCCGGTTCGCAGCCGGATCCGTGTTCATCGCGATCCCGATCGTGATACTGTATTTTTCGCTGGTCAAGAACATCGTCAACGGTCTGACTGCAGGTTCCGTGAAGGGGTGAGCCTGTTCTCTCCAATAAAGGTGCCCACCATGGTTTTCCATGGTGGGCATCAGGCTTGGTTGGATCTTATGCGTCAGGGGAGGTGCGGATGGTGATGGTCTCGATCACGGGACGGTCTCCTTCCGCGATGGAGCCGTTACCGTCCGTGGGTTTGGCGGATTCGCAAATGGCATCTACCACCTCGATGCCATCGATCACATAGCCGAAGCAGGCGTACTGGCCGTTTAGGTGGGGGCTGTCCTGGTGGACGATGAAGAACTGGGAGGTGGCGCTGTCCGGAATGCTGGTACGGGCCATGGAGATGGCACCACGGGTGTGGAGCAGGGGGTTGTCATGACCGTTGCTCTCGAATTCACCAACGATGGTGTCCGCCTTCTGGGTGGTGGAGGCACCGCCTTGCATCATGAAGCCTTCAATGATCCGGTGGAAGGTCAGGCCATCATAGAAGCCACTTCGGGCCAGCTTCACGAAGTTATCGACAGTGATGGGGGCGGCGTCATGGTCCAGTTTTACGGTGATGGTGCCGTAGTCTTGGATCACGATATCGGCGTAGTAGGTGGTGCCGCTGGCGCTGTCGTCAGAGGGGGTCCCTGGGGCCGGATCGTTCCCGCCGTTGCAGCAGGTCAAGATCAGGATCAAAGCGATGATGGCTGCGACGCATACGCTACCGATCAGTGCGTAGACGAGGGGGACGCGCTTTTTAGTGGGGGAGGCCTGGGTCTTGCTGGGAGCGGTCTTCTTATTCTTGGACATGGATCTCTGCCTTTCTATATTGATCTGATGGTATCATGATATACCGAAATGAGGGATTTTGCAAGGAAGTATTTTCAAGATATCAGGATAGTATTGACGATTCAGGAAAAAATTGATATGATATGCAGTAGAAATTTTCATAAGGAGTGATCTTATGGCTAAAAGCGTACAAGATATCCTGGACCTGATCCAGGAAAAGGGTATCAAAATGGTGGATTTCAAGATGGTGGACATCAATGGTCAGTACCGCCATGTGACGATCCCAGCTGAGAACTTCTCTGAGGATACCATGCGCAGCGGCATCGGCTTCGATGCTTCCAACTATGGCTATGCCGTGGTGGAGAAGAGCGACATGGTGTTCATCCCCGATCCCGACACTGCTGTGGTGGATCCTTTCTGCTCGATCCCCACCTTGTCCATGACCGGCAATGCCATGATCATCGATGCTCCCGAGAACCGGCCTCTGCCTCAGTATCCTCGGAACATCGTTCGGGCTGCTGTGCAGCACATGAAGGACATGGGCGTGGCGGACACCATGCTGATCCTGCCGGAGTTCGAGTTCTATCTGTTCGATCAGGTGGGCTGGGAGGTCAGCGGTCGTGAGATCAGCGCAGGTGTGGATGCCCAGCAGTCCTACTGGAACAGCGCCTGTGAGGGCAAGGGCGTGGTCGTGCCCAAGCAGAAGAACTACCACATCGCCAAGCCCTTCGATACTTCCTTCGAGTGCCGCAGTGAGATGTGCATGCTCATGAAGGAGATGGGCATCGACATCAACTACCACCATCCCGAGGTGGCCGCTTCCGGTCAGTTCGAGATCGAGCCCCAGCTGGGCGAGGTGGTGCATATGTCCGATGCTACCATGATGATCAAGTATATCATCCACAACACTGCCCTCAAGTATGGCAAGACTGCCACCTTCATGCCCAAGCCCATCTACGGCGAGGCAGGCAGCGGTATGCACGTGCATATGCTGCTGATGAAGGACGGCCAGCCTGTGTTCTCCGATGACAACGGCTACGCTCGTCTGAGCGAGACGGCCCACTATTTCATGGGTGGTCTTCTGAAGCACATCAGCTCTTTGTGCGCCCTGACCAACCCCAGCACCAACTCCTTCAAGCGTCTGGTGCCTGGCTTCGAGGCTCCTGTCACTGTGGGCTACGCCACTTCCAACAGAAGTGCCGTCATCCGGATCCCGGCTTATGCCAAGAGCCCCAATAAGCGCCGCTTCGAGCTGCGTAACCCTGATGCCACCTGCAACCCCTATTTCTGCTATGCCGCGATCCTGATGGCAGGTCTGGACGGCATCAAGAACAAGATCGATCCTCATGCCAACGGCTGGGGCCCCTACGACGTGAACCTGTATCACCTCAGCGACGAGGAGAAGGCCAAGCTGCGTCATCTGCCCACCTCTTTGGATGCCGCACTGGACGCTCTGGAAAACGATCACGACTATCTGACTGCCGGCGGCGTGTTCCCTGAGGAGCTGCTGAAGAACTTCATCGAGACCAAGCGGGCGGAGTGCCGTCAGCTGGCTGCGATCCCCCATCCGGCGGAGTTCGAGAAGTATTATAACCTGTAAGATGTACTGGGGCTGTCTCGAATCGAGACAGCCCCATCATCATGATGATCGGCGTACGATTTGAGGACGAGCGATGCTCGCCCCTATGGGTACGTCTTCAGAGGTATTGACGGAGGTTGGCGGCAAGGTCCTCCTCTTGTTTGATCAGTTTTTTGGCGATGTCTTTGGTACGCTCATCAGCGGCTTCGTATTGGTTCAGGTAGCGGCTCAGGGACTTGATGCCCATGTCGCAGCCGTCGGTCATCAGCTCGGCGATGGCGGAGTCCGTTGGTTCCAGGGACAGCTTCAGGTTGGTCTTCATCTTGCTCATGCCCTTGGCGATCAGGTTGGGGTCCTTGCCCTGATCCTGGAAGTCGGACAGGGCTCGCTGGATCTGGCTTTGGAGATCCTGGTGGTCTCGTTTGCACTTGTGCAGGGCCTTGCGGAAGTCGTCGCTTTCCACCCGGTCCTCCACGTCTTCGATGGAGGCGATGCCCATCTTGATGCCGGCGTCGCATTCCCGGAGAAGCTTGATGGTATCTGGTTGGATCATGTTTAAGGCTCCTTTTCTTTGGGTAGTATCAGTATGTCCCGGAAACAGGAGATCAGTAGAAAGGAGCATTTCGGTTTGTTCGAGCAGATCGTGGCATCGGTGAACGATGCGTTATATAGTTGGATCTTGATCGTGATCCTGGTGCTGGGTGGACTTTATTTTTCCATCCGCACCAAGTTCGTGCAGTTTCGTATGCTTAAAGAGCAGATCCGGGTGGTGACGGAAAAGCCGGGTGAAAAAGGGGGCGTGTCCTCCTTCCAGGCGTTGATGGTATCTACCGCCTCCCGGGTGGGGACGGGGAACATCGTGGGCGTCTCTACCGCGCTGTGTTTGGGCGGTTTTGGATCCGTGTTCTGGATGTGGGTGATCGCGATCGTGGGCAGCGCGTCCGCGTTCGTGGAAAGCGCCCTCGCCCAGATCTACAAGAAGAAGGGGAGCGATGGCTGCTATGGCGGCCCGGCCTACTATATCCAGGCTGCCACCAACGGCAAATGGCTGGCGGTGGTGTTCTCCGTGTTCCTGATCTTGACCTATGGCGTGGGCTTCAATATGTTGGCCTCGTATAATCTGCAATCTACGTTTTCGGCCTATGGCTTCTATGATGCGGATGTGTCTCCCTGGATCATCGGCGGGATCCTGGCGGTGATCGTGGGGTTCTGCCTGTTTGGAGGGGGAAAGCGGATCATCAGTGCGACCACGGCGATCGTGCCGGTGATGGGGATCGCGTATATCCTGGTGGCGTTGGTGGTGACGCTTTTGAACGCCCACAGGCTGCCGGGGATCTTCGCGCAGATCTTCACCGATGCTTTCGATGTGGAGGCGATATTCGGTGGGTTCAGCG
>JAFTKE010000056.1 GCA_017456045.1 Oscillospiraceae bacterium | reverse complement strand
TTATCTCAGCGTTAAAAGCCTGGTGGCTTTTGACATAAACGATGGTGATGAGCCATCCACATAGTTCGTATTGATTGCAATGAGGGTCCACCTGTTCCCATCCCGAACACAGAAGTTAAGCTCATTTGCGCCGACAATACTTTGCGGGTGACTGCACGGGAAGATAGGTAATGCGAACACAAATATTCCTCTTTAGCTCAGTCGGTAGAGCGACGGACTGTTAATCCGCAGGTCGTTGGTTCGAGTCCAACAAGGGGAGCCAAAAATCGACAAATCTCGACAGAGGTTTGTCGATTTTATTTTTTCACTATTAACTATCCCCTCTTCTCCACTGGTGATCTCGCCCTTCGGGCGGTGTTCTTGATACCGGTCATTTTATCAGTGCCTCTGCTTCCACCAGCGACCAGCTTTCTGGGTAGTGGGTGCGGTAATAGTCAGTCATGGGCCCTTCTTTGGTCAGGAGACCATGCTTCCGGATCGTGTCCGCCTCTGCTTGCCGGATCCATGCGAGCGTTCGCTGGGGCAGTTCGTGGTAGCGGCGTATGATCAACGCGCCAAGCCGTTCCTGCTCCAGGAGCGCGTCGTATGCATCCGAGATGAAGCGTTCTTCAAGGATCGCTACGGCCTGGTGGGATATCGCTTCATTGGGGATCTTAGTGGGGAGCGTCTTTTGAGGATCACAAAGATATAGGCTGGCACTTTTTCCTTGATAAAGGCTCTGCAACGCATTGGGGAAGTATTCTTCATAGTAGATCTTTCCATCCTTGGTGTAGCCATAGCTATATTCGTGATTGCGGATCGCGTACATAAGAGCCATGGGTAAGAGCGTGGACATGTATACGGCTGCGGGTTTTTGGAAGATCGTTGGAGTTCTTGGTTCCAATCGCGTCAGGCCTTGCATTGGTGAGCAGTGATAGTATGTCATATCGGATCCACCTCGTACCGCCTATTTTATAGTAAATGCGGAAAACTACAAGTCTTGTTTGTTGTCGGGGTTTGTGATATAATGAATATGATCCATCTGGGGATCGTCTGTTGCATGGTTCCTTCGTATTGGTGCATACTGGCAGGAAAGACATTGGATCTTATAAAATGCCTTTGGAAATTGTTCATTTTGCCATGAAGTCGGGAGAAAGTGCAAAATTCATGAAATTTTAATTTGGAAAACGTCATGTTACCATTGACTTGTCCTCCACTTGATGTTATAATCTGCGTGACCGTTCGTCAGGTCATTTGGTAAGACTTGCAAGGGCAAGTCTTTTTTTTCAGTCACTATCACGTATGGGCGCCGTCGTTTTCGGCGCTTATGTTTCAAGTGAGGTTTCTATGGTTCGTTCAAATGGGTATCTTGCTTCCATCGGGACGAAGCTCCTGCAGCTTCGTGGTTCCGACTGGGTCCGCAAGTGTGATGAGTTCTTGCGGACACCGCAATATATCATCGCCATATCTGCGCTGACCGCTGTTTCCAACCTGCTGTCCCTGGACCTCTTCCTTTATACGATCTACATCCTGATCGGACTGTTCGTTTGCCTGCTTGGCAGGGATCTGCTGGGGATCATGCCTATGGTGGTGCTGGGGTATATCTCTCCTTCCCCTTCCAACAATCCCGGAAGCGCCAGCAACACCGGGTCGATCTTCTATCCGGAGAACGGTGGCATCTATATCCTGGTCATCGCGTCGATCCTGGTGATCGCGCTGGTGTATCGTCTGGTCACGGATCCGCAGATCGGTGGTCAAGCATTCCTGAAAGCGGAGCGGAAGCTCACCAATGGGATGTTGATCCTGGGTGCCGCGTATCTGCTCAGCGGTCTTGGTATCGAGCAGTATGGCCAGATCTGGCAGAAGAATCTGTTGTTCTCCTTCTTGCAGCTGGTGGCTATCTTTGGGATGTATTTCCTGTTCGCAGGGGCGGTCCGCTGGGAGGAGGTCTCCAAGGATCATTTGGCATGGATCGGGATGTGCGCCGGTCTGGTGGTGGTACCGCAGTTGGCGGAGAATTACCTCAGCGGCCGCATCTTCATGGAGGGCACCGGCACCATCGACCGGGAGCTGATCTATGCCGGTTGGGGCATGCACAATAATATGGGTGCCATCATGGCCATGATGCTGCCCTTCCCCTTTTATTTGGCCCGTCATCATAAGTCTGGCTGGGTGTTCAACATCCTGGCAACTATTTTGATGGTGAGCGTGGTCCTGTCCTGTTCTCGGACCTCCATCATGGTGGGAGCGGCTGTCTATGTGCTGTGCGCTGTGCTGCTGCTTCGCCGGAAGGATCAGCGGAAGCAGAATGTTCGGATCTATCTGCTGGCGGTGCTTTGCGCTGTGGCCCTTTCCATCGTTTTCTTCAACAAACTGAAGGATATCTTCGACCTGTTCTTTGAGGAGCTGTTCATCGTTTCCCAGCGGGACAATCTGTTCCGCTATGGTATGAAGCAGTTCATGGGTGCGCCGGTGTTTGGCGGAAGCTTCTTCCCGCAGGGGGAGTATGTCCCCTGGGATTGGTCCACCTCCGCTGCGTTCAGCTCTTTCTTCCCGCCCCGTTGGCATAACACGCTGGTCCAGCTGGGAGCTTCCTGCGGTATCATTGGTCTGATAAGCTATTCGATCCATCGCTTGGAGACCATCGGACTGTTCCTGAAAGACCGGTCGGTGGAGAAGTGGTATATCGCTTTCAGCATCATCGTGCTGCTTACCTGCAGCCTGCTGGACTGCCATTTCTTCAATATAGGCCCGGTGCTGTTCTACTCCATGGCGCTGGCCTTCGCTGAGAAGATCCACCGCAGTCATATCTGATCCATCCGCCCATGCCTGAAGGTGTGGGCGGATCTAATATTTTTCAAACATTTCGTCAGCGATCTGGAAATAAGATCAGATCATAATAGGGCCATACCAAATAAAACTTGAAGGAGATCATGGATATGGACGAACAGAATTACAAGGCGATGGAACACGATATGACCGATGCCGCGGAGCTGTCCCCCAAGGAGCTGGGCGAGGGCGTTGCTGAGGCTGGCAAGACCATCGGAGATGGTGTGGTGGACTTCTACAAGAAGATCGAGGACGGTGTGGTCGGCGCTTACAAGAAGGTGGAAGAGGGTGCTGTGGGTGCTTACAAGGCCGTGGAGGACTTCTGCGTGGATAAGCTGTTCAAGAAGGACGGCGAGACGGTGCAGGAGGCTAAGGACCGACTCAACGGCAAGAAGTGATCGAAAGGGAGTGTTGCAAAATGACGCAACACTCCCTTTTTGATATGGCAGGTCGATCCAGGACGTAGGGGCGACCATCGGTCGTCCGCCGCTGATCGCCTGCGATCAGCGGTATTGGCGATGGATCCTACGTTTTTCGCCTGGGGCGAAGCGTTTTTGTTTCAAAAACGCCGGACGAGCGATGCCCGCCCCTACGATGTCGCATTATGCAACACGCCCTTTTCGTTTATTTAGAGGCTGATGGGCATAGAATAGGTTCGTGAGGACTGAAATGGCGGAGAAAGCGAAAAAAGTTATTGCAAAAGTGTGGTTTCCATGCTATAATACCATGCGTGTCCGATGCCGGACGCGCGTACATTGGGATGTCGCCAAGCGGTAAGGCACCAGACTTTGACTCTGGCATGCGTAGGTTCGAATCCTGCCATCCCAGCCATTCGATCCGCTAGCTCAGTTGGCAGAGCAACTGCCTTTTAAGCAGTGGGTCCGGGGTTCGAATCCCCGGCGGGTCACCAAAACCCTGAAAGCTCAAGGGTTTTCGCTCAAAGGGACAAAAATTGACCAATGGGTGAAAGCCGGTACGGGACAAGAGAAAATCCGATCA
>JAFTKE010000055.1 GCA_017456045.1 Oscillospiraceae bacterium | reverse complement strand
TGACAACTGGTGTCCATCATTATTATGAAGTTAAAACCGTCCCTCCTAATGGTACGGCAAAAGGCACAATCACCTTTCTTTCTCCCCAGGCTTATCCACATAGTCTATGGGTAGGCAAGAAAATCAATATCCAAGAAGGCGCAAAAATTGTGGGATATGCTACTATACTTAAAGTTTTAAATCCTGATTTGTTGGGCAAATGCGATGCATAATGCACCCCTAAAATGAGTTTGCTCCCCCTTACACCCAAAGGGGGTGCATTTGTATCAAAATTAGGGTCAGTTTCCAGCGAGAAAACCGCCCATCGGTGCGTTTTTCTTTTTCTTGACACGAGATCGACCAAGCGTAAAATAACGAACAAGGAGATGATATCATGGCTAAGATCCTTGGATCATGGAGCGGTATGCGAAAATACCTGGAACAAGAGATGCTTGCCCACTCCCTACGAGGCCGTGTACGATATGGCTGTACCTCATATATTGGGATGGATGGGTGTCACATTTTCGAGATCTGCATCGATGGGAAGCAGGTAAAACGTTTCTCATGGGAGACCGTGAATACATTTTTCATCGAACATAGAACCATCCGGGATCACAGTCCACTGGGAACGGAAGGATATTGGGCAGAGTTCTGGTCCCTTTTGCAGGAATACCCAATGAAAACACGTACTGAGTATACCGATGAAGAATTTTGCCATGCACTCAGGTCATACCGTGAACAGCGTATCCAGGAAAGCATCGATTCCGATGATCCGTTGGTCAGGATGTTCGCTTTGCTTGATAGAAGAGTCGGAAAACGGACGCTGACGAGGCTGGAACAAGAGATGTCCTCGCAGCCCCAATGGCTGCAAAAGATCTACTCCATCCGGGTAAACGCAGAAAACCTGTGATCTATTTTCTTCCGGGCCAGGTCTGATCCTGGCTCGCTTTTTTATATGATCACCGAGACCCAAAAACTCTCGCATTGACATTTGGAGAAGCTTATGATATCATCTACCCAATTAGCTTTGGCTAACCTCAGTTAGCCTTTATTCATAACTCAACGGTTAGCGATCTCTAACCACCTCTTTAAAAAGAGAACGCACCGATATTTCCGAGATAAGTATTAGAATGGAGGTAACGCACATGATGATCAACAAACGGCTGATCGGAACAGTCAAAGAAAGCAAGAAATACATCGCAGGGAACGTGATCTGCCAATGGATCTCTCTGGCCGCGAACATCACGATGATGGCCGGCATCGCCTTCCTGCTGCAAAGTCTTTACGACGGGAGCATGGAGAGCCAGCATGCGATCTTTATCGCAGTGATAACTGCAGCTACTGTCATCATCCGCTTCTTTTGCACGACGAGCGCCAGCCGGATGAGCTATCTATCCAGCAAGGCGGTGAAAAAGAGGCTACGGAAGATGATATACCAGAAACTCTTGCGTCTCGGAAACGCATATAAGGAGCAGGTGAACACATCCGAAGTGGTACAGGTCGCTGTAGAAGGCGTCGAACAGTTGGAGACTTATTTCGGATCTTATCTGCCACAGTTCTTCTATGCCATGCTTGCTCCCTTGACATTGTTCGTCGTCCTCAGCACCATAGACCTCCCCTGTGCCATCGTGTTGCTGGTCTGTGTCCCTCTGATACCCGTGACCATCGTCATGGTGCAGCGATGGGCCAAAAAGCTTTTGGCTAAGTATTGGGGACAGTATACCGCATTGGGAGATACGTTCCTTGAAGATCTCCAGGGACTCACCACCGCCAAGATCTATCAAGCAGACGAATATAAACATCAGGAGATGAACCAGGAGTCAGAGCATTTTCGAAAGATCACCATGAAGGTGTTGACCATGCAGCTCAATTCCATCACGATCATGGACTTGATCGCCTATGGTGGCGCAGCGATCGGCGTCATCCTCGCAACGACCCGTTTTCGTTCTGGAAATGTGGATCTGGCCGGTTGTTTGATGATCATCCTGCTGGCAGCGGACTTTTTCCTTCCCATGCGGATGCTGGGATCCTTCTTCCATATCGCTATGAACGGTATGGCCGCATCCGATAAGATCTTCAGACTATTGGATCTGCCTGAAACGGACCGAAAGACCGGGATCGTCCCAAAGGACCACACCATCCAGATCTCAGATCTGCGGTTTTGTTACGGATCGGACAAAGAGATCCTTCGTGGGATCCAAATGACGATCCCCAAGGGAAGCTTCACTGCGATCGTCGGCGAGAGCGGCTGCGGGAAATCTACGATCGCATCGATCTTGATGGGCCGGAATAAAGGTTATTCTGGCAGTCTGACCGTGGGCGGTACTCCCCTATCTGAGCTGTCAGAAGAAAGCTTGATGGAAAACTTCACATACGTCAGCCATCAAAGCTACCTGTTCAAGGGGACCGTGCGGGAAGCGTTGCTGATGGCCTGTCCTGACGCGGACGATGACGCGCTGTGGCGGGTCCTGGAGAAAGTCTCTCTGGCAGATCTTTTGCGAAACGAGATCGGTCTGGACACGCAGCTCAATGAAAGCGCTTCCGATCTGTCCGGCGGTCAGCGTCAACGCCTGGCACTGGCCAGGGCGTTGCTCCATGACAGTCCTGTCTATATTTTCGACGAGGCCACATCCAACATCGATGTTGAGAGCGAAAATGATATCATGGCCCAGATCCACGCACTGGCAAAGCATAAGACCGTCATCCTCATCTCCCACCGTCTGGCCAACGTGGTGGATGCGGACAATATCTACGTGATGGATAGCGGCCATGTGGCAGAATACGGCGACCACCAACGATTGCTGGCCATTGGAGGTCTCTATGCCCAGTTATGGTATGCCCAGCAAGAGCTTGAGAACTATGCGAAGGCAGGTGATACACGATGAAAAGAAGCGGATCTCATGTCATGTTACGTTTGATCGGCCTTGTGAAGCCCTTGTCCGGATATATGATACTTGCCATCGTCATGGGCATCATCGGTAATTTATGTGCCGCGGCGATCACCGTCCTCGGTGGATACGCAGTGCTCCAGATCTTGCAGCATGAGTCCCTTGCCCTGAACATCCTGTTTTGCATCGTGGTCATCATCGCTTTGATCCGAGGTCTGCTGCGATACGCCGAGCAAGCCTGTAACCATTTCATCGCTTTCAAGTTATTGGCTCTGATCCGGGATAAGGTATTCGCCGCGCTGCGCAGGCTCTGCCCTGCCAAACTGGGTGGAAAGGATAAAGGCGACCTGATCTCCGTCATCACCTCTGATATCGAGCTGCTGGAGGTGTTTTATGCCCATACGATCTCTCCTATCTGCATCGCGATCGTGTTCTGCATCATGGTGACCACCTTCATCGGATCGCAGCACTGGGCATTGGCGCTTCTGACACTGGTCGCCTACGTGACCGTTGGCATCGCCATTCCCTTAGTCAGTTCCAAGCTCAGCGGTGATGTAGGGATCCGATCTCGTAACAAGTCAGGTCATCTATCCGCCTTCGTTCTTGATAGTCTGCGGGGGATGTCGGAAACGCTCCAATACGGCCAAGGGAAAAAGCGATCGGTAGAAATAGACGCTATGACAGATGCGTTGTCACGGGATGAAGAGCGGATGAAACGAGTCACTGGCCGCAACACCGCAGTCACAAACACCGTGATCCTTTTCTTCGACTTGACCATGCTGTTCGCCTCTGCTGCATTGTGCGGCTTTGAAGGCTGTTTGATCGCGACGCTGACCTTGATGAGTTCCTTCGGCCCTGTCGTCGCTCTGGCTTCCCTAGGTCCGACTCTTCAAAACACCTTCGCAGCAGGCAACAGAGTCATAGATATACTGGATGAAACGCCTATCGTGGAAGATGTGGACGGGAGAACGAAGGTGGCATTTTCCGGGGCTGCCGCCAAGAAGGTCACCTTCGCTTATGATGAAGATACCATCCTGAAGGACCTTTCCATCACCATCCCTGAAAACCAGATCGTCGGAATCACTGGCCGCTCCGGATCCGGCAAATCTACACTACTGAAGCTATTCATGCGGTTCTGGCAGGTTCCACAGGGCGAGATCTTGATCACCGGCAGGAACATAGATGACATCGATACAAAAAACCTGAGGGATATGGAGAGCTTCGTCACTCAGGAGACCCACCTGTTCCATGACTCCATCCGAAACAACCTGCGTATCGCCAAACTGGACGCAACGGACGACGAGATCGTAGCAGCCTGCAAAAAGGCATCCATCCATGACTTCATCCTCTCACTGCCCCAAGGATATGACACCACTGTGGGAGAGCTGGGCGAGACGCTTTCTGGCGGTGAACGGCAGCGACTTGGTCTGGCAAGAGCCTTCCTCCATGACGCCCCCTTCCTGCTTCTGGATGAGCCCACCAGCAATCTGGATAGCCTGAACGAAGCTGTGATCCTCAGGTCTCTCCACGAATCCCGCTCCGGAAAGACTGTGGTCCTTGTCTCCCACCGCAAGTCTACTATGGGAATCGCTGACCAGGTCTACAACGTTGAACATGGGAGGATGAGCTGATGGACGTCATGGCCAAACGGCAGAACGAAAAGGAGACCGTATCGCTGATGATCTCCATCTACTGCCGCAGAAACCACGGCACCAAAACGCTATGTGCCGATTGTGCCGCGCTGGATTCCTACGCCAGGATACGCAGCGACAAATGTCCCTTCATGGAGACGAAGACCTTCTGTTCCAACTGCCGCGTACACTGTTATCGAAAGGATATGAGGGAAAAGATCCAAGCAGTCATGCGATTTTCCGGTCCAAGGATGGTCTTCTATCATCCTTTGATGGCCATTCGACATCTCATCGAAACCAAGAAAGAAAAGAAACGACTGGAGGGAAAGAAATGAAAATCAAAAAGCTCCTTTATATCATCCTAGGGTGCATCGGTGTTGGACTGGGAGCAGTTGGGGCGGTGGTACCCATGCTGCCTGCATTCCCCTTCCTGCTGCTGGCGACCTATTGCTTCGCCCGTTCCTCTGAACGACTCCATACCTGGTTCATCAATACCAAGCTATACAAAGATAACTTAGAGGATTACATCGCCGGTCGTGGGATGACCTGGAAAACGAAGATCCGCATCATGATCACCGTGACGCTCCTCATGTCCATCGGCTTCATCATGATGCATGCTGTACCCGTAGGCCGCATCATACTGGCCTGCGTCTGGGCATTCCACATCATCTATTTCATTTTTGGGATCAAGACGCTCTCCCCTTCGGCTCAAAAACCCGTCAACGTATAAAAGATACCGCGGGAAAGTCACAGTGTATCAGTGACTTTCCCGCGGTATTTTATCCATTTACCTTGACAGCTCTCCTCAGATCGTACTCCTCTGTGATCTCAAGGATACTCAAGTACATCTCGAAATCATCCAAATGCCACCAGGACCAGTCGCTGAATTGATCTCGCCGCAGCTCATAAGGGATCATGACCGTGATCTCATCCCCCAGCGCCAGATCCAGCGTCACATCCTCAAGTTCCGGAGCGACCAACTTCAGCAGCTCCCGGCGGAAGGAGGCGCTCGCACCTGTCCCATGACACTTGAACTTGAACAAAGAGAAATCAGAAACAGAATTGTCCTCGTTGCGTACCGTGACGGTCAGCAGCAGGATCTTATCCGGGATATTATCCTTTTCCGTCAAAGGATCGTCTGCGCCAAAACGCTCCAGGAACGCATCGTAATCCATGATCTCACTTTCATCCACACAGAAGCTATACCCGGTGAGTACATCCTCCTTATACGCTGTGATCGGACCGATCGACACAGTTTCGTCCATCTCGTAATACTCTACTGAGCTGGGCCGGATCAGTGGCGCGAACTCTGCTTGGGTCTTACAGTACCGCCATGTCCAAAGTCCCGCCAAGATCGCAAAGACCAGTGTTCCCACGATCCATCTCCATTTTCTTTTCGTCATGAGCGCTCCTTCCTTTCCACGATC
>JAFTKE010000054.1 GCA_017456045.1 Oscillospiraceae bacterium | reverse complement strand
CCGGTGCTTTCGTGTGCGGTGAGGGTTCTGCCTTGACTGCCTCCATCGAGGGCAACCGTGGCATGCCTCGTACCAAGCCCCCCAGAACGGTGGAGAAGGGGCTGTGGGAGAAGCCCACGGTGCTGAACAACGTGGAGACCTACGCAAACGTGCCCAAGATCATCCTGGAGGGCGCCCAGTGGTTCCGTTCCATCGGCACGGCAGGCTCCCCCGGCTGCAAGACCTTCTCCCTCACCGGTGCCATCGAGAACACCGGCCTGATCGAGGTGCCCATGGGGTCTACCCTGCGGCAGATCATCTTCGACCTCGGCGGTGGTCTGAAGAACGGTGCCCAGTTCAAGGCGGTGCAGATCGGCGGTCCCTCCGGCGGCTGTCTGACGGAGAAGCATCTGGACGAGCCCCTGGACTTCGACTCCGTGAAGAAGTTCAACGCCATCGTGGGCTCCGGCGGCATGGTGGTCATGGGCCAGGATACCTGCATGGTGGAGGTGGCCCGGTTCTTCATGTCCTTCACCCAGAGAGAGTCCTGCGGCAAGTGCATCCCCTGCCGGGAAGGCACCAAGCGGATGCTGGAGATCCTGGAGCGGATCGTAAATGGTGAGGGACAGCTGGAGGATCTGGACCGGCTGGAGGAGCTGGCTGGAATGATCCAGACCATGGCTCTGTGCGGCCTTGGCAAGTCTGCGCCGCTGCCGGTGATCTCTACGCTCAAGACCTTCCGGGAGGAGTACGTGGAGCATATCGTGGACAAGCGCTGCCGTACCGGCACCTGTACTGCGTTGCTTCGTTACCGCATCGATCCTGAAAAGTGTAAGGGCTGCGGCAAGTGTGCCAAGAATTGTCCGGCGGAGGCCATCTCCGGCAAGATCAAGACCCCCTACACCATCGATACCGAAAAGTGCATCAAATGCGGCGCCTGTAAGGACAACTGCGCCTTCGATGCCATCTACGTGGAAGCATAAGGAGGGCAGAGCATGGGTACCATTACGATCAACGGGAAAAAAGTCCAATTCACTGATGAGCGGAACCTGCTCACCATCATCCGTAAGGCTGGCATCGATCTTCCCACCCTGTGCTACCAGCCGGAGCTGACCACCTTCTCCGACTGCCGTCTGTGTACGGTGGAGGATGACCGGGGCCGCACCTTCGCTTCCTGCTCCGAGCCTCCCAGAGACGGCATGGTGATCTACACCCATACCGCCCGGCTGCGCAAATATCGGAAGATGATCGTGGAGCTGCTGCTGGCGGCCCACCACAAGGAATGCACCACCTGCGAGCGGTGCGGTGAGTGTCCGCTGCAGGATCTTGCCAACCGCATGGACATCACCGATGTCCGTTTCCAGAACTATAAGGAGCCACAGCCCATCGATGACAGCTCGCCTGCCATCGTCCGCGATCCCAACAAATGCATCCTGTGCGGTAACTGCGTCCGGGTGTGCAGTGAGATCCAGGGCCTGGGGGTGCTGGACTTCGCCTTCCGTGGCTCCGAGGCCACCGTCACCCCTGCCTTCAATAAGGTGCTGAGCCAGACGGAATGCGTCAGCTGTGGACAGTGCCGGGTGGTCTGCACCACCGGCGCCCTGAACATCAAGACCCACATCGACCCTGTCTGGGCGGCGATCGACGATAGAGATACCCGGGTGGTGGCCCAGATCGCCCCTGCCGTCCGTGTGGCGGTGGGCGAGGCCTTCGGCATGGCAGAGGGCCAGAACGTCATGGGCAAGATCGTGGCGGCGCTGCACACCATGGGCTTCGATGAGGTGTACGATACGACGTATACCGCGGACCTGACCATCATGGAGGAGTCCAAGGAGTTCCTGGACCGGGTGGTGAAGGGGGAGAAGCTGCCCCTGCTCACCTCCTGCTGTCCTGCCTGGGTCAAGTTCGTGGGGGACCAGTATCCTGAGTTCAAGCCCAACGTTTCCACCTGCCGCTCGCCGCAGCAGATGTTCTCGGCACTGCTGAAGGACTACTACCGGGATATGTTCCACGCCAAGGGCAAGAAGACCTTCGTGGTGTCGATCATGCCCTGCACCGCCAAGAAGGCGGAGGCGGAGCGGCCCAACTCCTATACCTATGGTCAGAAGGACACCGACGCGGTGATCACCACCACGGAGCTGATCCGGATGATCCAGTACTACGGTCTGGATTTCAAGAACCTGGCGGAGGAGGCCTGCGATATGCCCTTCGGTCTAGGTTCCGGCGGCGGTGTGATCTTCGGTGTCACCGGCGGCGTCACCGAGGCGGTGCTGCGGCGGCTGGCGGACGGTCACGATCCTGCCACACTGGCGGCGATCGCCGAGTGCGGCATCCGTGGCGATGAAGGCATCAAGGAGGCAGTGATCCCCTACAAGGGCATGGACGTGAAGATCTGCGTCACCTCCGGCCTTGCCAACGCCCGGAAGGTACTGGAGGCGGTGAAGTCCGGGGAGAAGGAGTACCACCTGATCGAGGTCATGGCTTGCCCCGGCGGCTGCGTCATGGGCGGCGGTCAGCCCACCCGGCTGGATCATAAGCCCTCCACCGCCCGTGGGAAGGGCCTGTATGATGTGGACAGGAGCATGGTGCTTCGCAAGTCTGATGAGAACCCCCTGATGGATGTGTTCTACAACGGCTACTTCAAGGGCAAGGCCCACGAGCTGCTGCATAACCACGGATAAAAGCAAAAAACTGGCGCGAAACCGAGGTTTCGCGCCAGTTTCAGACTGTCAAAAAAGTGGTTTTGCGGCGAAGCCACTCCCTTCCCCCGGGGGCGGCCGCGCAGCGAATCAAGATCCTAATGATCGCCGGTGGCGATCATACCACAATTTATTAGGTGGGCCGGCAAAGCCGGGTCGGAAGGGGAACGGCGAAGGGCTGAAGTTTGCAGAAAGCCTAAAAAGCAGGAGATAACATAACAT